>NZ_JANEWL010000071.1:0-24958 GCF_028069815.1 Citrobacter sp. Awk 2 | reverse complement strand
AGACAATATCGTTAACGATAAAATACCAAATAAACAACCATACCCAATGATAAACATCCGCATCCGGCATAAACCAGCACATAGGACCAAAATTGCAATGGCTCTTGAGAGCGATAAGCATAAACCGGTTCGCGCGCATTCTTCTTAATTTTATCTACGGCTCCGGAGCGCCATCCTTTCCAGGCTTCCCGGAAACAAAAGAGGGGAATGAGCAGAAAGGCCAATACGACGAAGAGTGTTTGTACATCCATGCTTATTTTCCTTGTTTCTTTTGTAATTCGAGTAATTGTTCCGGAGTGACTGCCGGATATCCCTGAGCATCATCGGGTACCTGATGCATGGTCGGGATAGGTACCAGCGGACCTAAAAAACGTGGCTCGCGTTTAAAAAGGTAGAGATCGGCCAGCGCACCAAAGCGAGCGCCAAATTCGCGTACCCGCACGGTAAGCATATCTTTTGGCGAGGGTACCGCATAGCACTGAGCCTGAATGCCCATATGTAGCGCAATAAACAATGCGCGCTCACAGTGGAATCGCTGAGTAATGATGATGAAATCGTTGGTATCGAATACTTTGCGGGTGCGTACAATCGAATCAAGCGTACGGAACCCTGCGTAATCGAGCACGATGTCAGCGGGATCGACGCCCGCGGCAATCAAGTCCTTACGCATCGTCATCGGTTCGTTATAGCTTTGCTGTGCGTTGTCGCCGCTAAGGAGCAGATAGTTTACTTTGCCGCTGTTATACGCATTTAATGCGCCCTGAATGCGGTAGCGGTAATACTGATTGATGACGCCGGTACGGTAGTATTTTGCCGTGCCCAGGACAACACCAACCTGACGGTAGGGGAGATCCTGTAATTCGTCATAGATGTAGGGGGCCGTCTTCCAGCTCATCCATCTGTCGAGCCCAAGCACTGTCAACAGCAGCAAGCCTACCAGGACTAACAAGCTGTAAAACACGCGCTTTAACATGCAGAAAACTCGATAATTGGATGGAATTTCAATCAGGCTACTGTACCCAACGGCGGAGCGCAAGAAACAGCAGTCTGATTGAGGGGATTTTAGTCACTGTTGCCCGATGACGCGGCGTTATCGGGCCAACATACTGTACGGTTGGCTTTTAGGCCCGGTAAGCGCAGCGCCACCGGGCGTCACGACTTAACCGAGTAGTACGCGCTCGATATTGTCGCAACCCAGCGCGTTCAGCGTGGCAGACGTCGCATCCCACTGGATAAGCGCCGCATCCGCTTTTTCTGCCAGCACCGCACGTTGAATGTCCGGATAGTCGTAACCGTTAAGACTCAACAGGTTTAATGCACCCTGCAACGGTGGCAGTGTTGGGTTGAAGGCGGCGTTTTCAGCATAACTACCGCTGAAAATCTGTCCATCTTTACACTCCAGCGCCACGCCGCTCGGGGAGTTGCTGTAGGGCATATGGCATCTGTTTGCTGCGGCAATCGCCGCCTGGGTCAGCGCATCGCCTTGCAGCGCGAAGCCGTGATCCTGGTCGTCCATCAACAGCGTCTTGATGTCGAGATCTTTTGGCCCAAAAGCGTCCGGCAGATAGTCGCGTAGTGCGTGTGGTTCACGCCCAGGCAGGTGAATACGTAAATCCAGTCCGCTGTTCAGCTCATTCATAAACTGACGGCAGTGCCCGCAAGGGGTGTAGTTGACGGTAATCGCGGCGAGTCCTTTTTCGCCACGTAACCAGGCATGGCTAATAGCGCTCTGCTCGGCGTGAACGGTTTGCTGCATTGTGGCACCCAGAAACTCCATGTTCCCACCGAAATACCAGGTTCCGCTGATACCACGTGAGATCGCGCCAACGTTGAAGTTGGACAGCGGAGTGCGTGCGCAGGCCGCAGCTAAAGGCAGCAGAGCGAATGCCAGCGCGTCTTCGTCCAGTCCCGATTCGCGTTTAAGCAAAGATACCTGCTCAGCCGTCAGCATGGCGGGGAAATGTACATCCGCCAGAATAGGGGCCAGGGCTGATTGCAAGTTATCCGCGAGTTGGGCAAAAGCAGTTTGAAAACGTGGATGCATGGCGTTGCCTCATAACAATGTAATGGAACCGTAGTTTACGGGCCTGACAGGGCTTTATATGTGATCTAAATCTCATTGTGTATGCAACTTATGAAACTTAAATTAAAAATGTGCAACGCATCGCAAATAAACAGCTTAAAAATGCAGATTAGCCTACCACTGCCAGGATAACCGGGAACAGGAAGGGGGCAACCAATGAGGTGATAATCCCGCAAATCACCAGCGCCAGTGAGCTAAATGCGCCTTCCTGGTAGTCCAGTTCAGCACAGCGAGCCGTGCCCAGGGCGTGTGAAGCCGTACCCATTGCCAGCCCACGTGCTGCTTTAGTGCGAATGCGCATTGCATTCAGCAGGGTATGGCCAAATACGGCACCGAGGATACCGACAAAAATAACGCACACTGCGCTGATTGCCGGAATACCACCAATACTCCCGCCCACAGCCATAGCGATAGGTGTGGTGACCGATTTAGGCATAATAGAGGCGGCAATCTCTGGTGAAGCCCCCATCAGCAGGGCAATAGATGTGCCTGTGACCATGGCCACGACACTGCCGGCAAAACAGATTGCGATAATGGATTTCCAGCGGGCACGGATTTGGTGCAGCTGTTCATATAACGGATAGGCCAGAGCAACGACAGCAGGTTGCAATAAATCGTTCAGCACTTCGCTGCCTTTGAAGTAGTGATCGTAGGGGATACCGGTCAGCATCAGAAAGGGAATAATCACTACCATCGCGACGAGCAGCGGATTTAGCAACGGCAGTTTGCATCGAGCTGCCAGCTTACGTGCAGCAAAAAATACCGCCAGAGTGAGGGGTAACGACCACCAGATATACGACATCATTGTTTAGACCCTTTTTGACCAACGATTTTGCGTTCGCCGTGAACAATGTGCGAGCTCCAGCTCACTACCAGGAATACGACCAGTGTACTGATGGTGCAGGACACCACGACCGGACCAAATTGTGCGCGTAGCAAGTCAAAGTACTGCATGATCCCCACACCAATCGGGACAAACAGCAGGGCCATGTAACGGATCAGTACGTAGCAACCCGGGTTTACCCATTTTGCCGGTAAGATCTGTAATGCCAGTAATACAAACAGAATCAGCATGCCGATAATGCTGCCCGGAATCGTTATAGGCAGCAGTGAGGCAAGAAAAATACCTGCATAGAGGCAGGCATAAATGAGGACGAATGCGCGTAAATATTGCCAGATAATGTTCAGTGACTTGCTCATAATTGAAACCCTTGACGAGACTGATTTATCATACAATTAAACTTTAAAACGTGCTACCGATCACATCATGAATTCTAAGCATAGTGGAAATAGATATCTGGAACATCAGGCAATGCCCCCAATCAGCATAACCAAACCTGTGCCCGGCGCTGAGACGCTTTAATCTCCTGCATAGAGACGTTACCATAGCGCCTCTCTTTTTTGCGGGTAACAATATGCGTGTTTTACTGGCGCCGATGGAAGGCGTGCTCGACTCACTGGTGCGCGAGCTGCTGACTGAAGTGAATGATTATGATCTCTGTATCACCGAATTTGTTCGCGTGGTGGATCAACTGCTGCCGGTAAAAGTCTTTCACCGCATTTGTCCTGAGCTGCTTAACGCCAGCCGCACGACATCCGGTACGCCGGTGCGTATACAACTGCTGGGGCAGTATCCGCAGTGGCTGGCAGAAAATGCAGCCCGCGCGGTTGAGCTGGGTTCATATGGCGTCGATCTAAACTGTGGCTGCCCGTCGAAGCTGGTGAATGGCAGCGGCGGTGGCGCAACGTTACTGAAGGACCCTGAGCTGATTTACCGTGGCGCTAAGGCCATGCGTGATGCGGTTCCGGCCCATTTACCGGTGACGGTAAAAGTGCGTCTGGGCTGGGACAGCAGTGACAGGCAGTTCGAAATCGCTGATGCCGTCCAGCAGGCTGGTGCCAGCGAGTTGGTGGTGCACGGGCGAACGAAAGAGCAAGGTTATAAGGCCGAGCATATTAACTGGCAGGCAATTGGCGAGATCCGCCAGCGTCTCAATATCCCGGTTATTGCGAATGGTGAGATCTGGGACTGGCAAAGCGCACAGGACTGTATGGCTATCAGCGGATGCGATGCCGTCATGATCGGGCGCGGTGCGCTTAATATCCCGAATTTGAGTCGCGTGGTGAAATATAACGAACCGCGTATGCCATGGCCTGAAGTTGTGACGTTACTGCAAAAATATACCCGACTGGAAAAACAGGGTGATACCGGGCTGTATCATGTGGCGCGTATCAAACAGTGGCTGGGCTATCTTCGTAAAGAATATGTTGAAGCGACAGAACTGTTTCAGGAAATTAGGGCGTTGAATAATTCACCGGATATTGCACGCGCGATTCAGGCCATCCCTATTATCGCCTGATGGCGGCGTAATCGCCTTATCCGGCCTACGGAACGGACGCGTAATTCGTAGGCCTGATAAGCGTTTGTGACATTACGCCTCCATTTATAATTCAGTGGAATTATTTTGACAGAACCATATGTTATGTATATGTTTCTTAATTATGTGATTTTATTTCAAAAGATGTATTGCCACGCGTAACTAAAAAAGAGAATGCGGTAAGTCGTACTCTCTGTGCATCTTTTCTTACCCGTATATTCCCATGAATCGTAACTCTGTTCTTGTTGCAACGGCATGTTTGCCGCTGCTTATTTTGATGGTCGGTTGTGCACCTATGCATGACAATCGCCAATCGCTGTCACAGCAGACGCCCGCTGTGAACGTTGACTCCGCGTTGCCTGCGGCATTAAAAAATGGTTGGCCGGATAGCCAATGGTGGAAGGCGTATCACGATCCACAGCTGAATGCGTTGATTGACAGTACCCTCAAGAATTCTCCAGATATGCAGGTAGCAGAACAGCGCATTCAACTGGCAGAAGCGCAGGCTAAAGCGGTTCAGGCGCAGGATGGTCCAGAGGTTGATTTTTCTGCAGACGTTGAACGTCAAAGAATGTCGGCAGAAGGTTTAATGGGACCGTTTGCCATTACCGATCCTGCGGCAGGCACTACTGGACCGTGGTACACCAACGGCACCTTTGGTTTAACCGCAGGCTGGAATCTGGATCTGTGGGGTAAAAACCGGGCTGAAGTGGCGGCGCGTATTGGTGAGGTGAAAGCGCGTGAGGCTGAGCGTGAGCAAACTCGGCAGTTACTGGCGAGCGGTGTATCGCGTTTGTACTGGGAGTGGCAGACACAGGCGGCGCTGAAAACCGTACTGACGCAGATTAAAAACGAGCAGCAGAACGTCATCACCGTCGATCGTCAACTGTATCAAAACGGGATTACCTCTTCTGTCGAAGGTGTTGAGACGGATATCGATTCCAGTAAAACGGAGCAGCAGCTGAACGATGTCAGCGGCAAAATGAAGGTGATAGAGGCGCGGCTGAGCGCACTGACCAACTCGCAATCTTCCGTCATGAAGCTTAAAGCAACGGCGCTACCGGCGGTAGAAAGCCAGCTACCGTCCCAGCTTGGTTATTCGCTGCTGGCCCGCCGCCCTGATTTACAGGCCGCACACTGGTACATCGAGTCAACGCTGAGCAGCATTGATGCGGCAAAAGCGGCATTCTATCCGGACGTTAACCTGATGGCGTTTTTACAGCAGGATGCGCTACATCTGAGCGATTTGTTCCGCCATTCTGCACAGCAGATGGGCGTGACGGCTGGACTGACGCTGCCTATTTTTGATAGCGGCAGACTGAATGCGAATCTCGATATCACGAAAGCGCAGAGCAACCTGACGGTGGCAAAGTACAACAAGGCAGTGGTCGATGCGGTGAATGACGTGGCGCGTGCGGCATCACAGGTAGAAACGCTGGCGCAGAAGAACCAGCACCAGCAGCAAATTGAACATGACGCACAGCGCGTCGTGGGGCTTGCACAGGCACGATATAGCGCCGGTATCATTGCGGGTTCCCGGGTTAGCGAGGCCAAAATTCCGGCATTACGCGAACAGCTTAATGGTCTGGTTCTACAGGGACAGTGGCTGGATGCGTCTATACAGCTGACCAGCGCACTGGGCGGCGGTTACCGCGCCTCCTGATAGTCTGACCCGGCAGAAGCCGCTGTCGGGTCAATTTGCCTGTTCTTTGCGTTTACTTCGCCGTTTCATCCACCAGCGGGCAGCCACTACAACGCCGATAACCAAAACCAACCAGATCCCATGTTTAATATGCTGGTCGAGGCTATGCAACCATGGGGCAATCACTTCACCACCCACATAGCCGAGCGTGGTAAACAGCAAAGCCCAGACAAACGCCCCCAGGATATTCAGTGGGATGAAAATCTTCGGCGGCAGGTGGCTGGCTCCAATCAGCAACGGACCAATGACGCGAAAGCCGTACATAAAGCGCGTGCCGACCACAAACAGATAGGGACGCCGTTGGATCATCTTCTGCGCGTAGTGGATTTTTGCCCGATGACGCGAGAAACGACGTAAAATTTTGCCGCCATAACGACGCCCAAGTAAAAAGAGCAACTGATCGCCAATCATCCCGCCCAACGCGACGGAGAGTACCACCAGCGGAAATTTAAGAATTCCCTGATGCGCAGCAACACCGCCTAGCAAGGTAATGGTTTCGCCTTCGGCAAGGCTGCCAATAATCAGCGCCGCATAGCCGTATTGCTCAACATAATGCGTTATATCCATACGTTGTATGACCTCCACGCTCCATAGCATACACCCAGTGAATTGTTCATGCCGGAAAAGCAGTAATTCAGCGCATCGGTATTTTTCATGTGTACATAAAATAATCAAAAGCTGAATTATACTTGAAGTGTTGAGGTCCGGAGCTGACAAGAAGGGGGCGGTATGAACCATGTCTGGGGGCTGTTTTCCCATCCCGATCGTGAAATGCACGTGATCAACAGCGAAAACGAAAGTGTTTCGCATCACTATACCCACCATGTACTGCTGATGGCGGCAATCCCGGTGATTTGTGCGTTTATTGGCACCACGCAAATTGGCTGGAATTTTGGCGACGGCAATATCCTGAAGTTATCCCTGTTTACCGGATTTGCGATGGCAATTCTGTTTTACGGTGTGATGCTGGCGGGTGTGGCCATTATGGGCAGAGTGATCTGGTGGATGGCGCGGAATTACTCGCGACGCCCGTCGCTGGCGCATTGTATGGTCTTTGCCGGATATGTTGCCACGCCGCTGTTTTTAAGCGGGCTGGTGGCGCTGTATCCGCTGGTCTGGCTGTGTGCGCTCGTGGGAACCATCGCGCTTTTTTACACCGGCTATTTACTCTATCTCGGTATTCCAACGTTCCTGAATATCACGAAAGAAGAAGGGCTGAGCTTTTCCAGTTCAACGCTGGCGATCGGTGTGCTGGTGCTGGAGGTTCTGCTGGCGATTACGGTGATCCTGTGGGGCTACGGGTACCGATTGTTCTAGGTGTACAACCTGTCTGCGCTGCGTTGTTGACGTAAAAGTCAGCAACGCAGCATTTCGAGATGATTCTTCTGTAGCGGCAAACCTGCCGGATCGCTATGATGCCAGAGCTAGCCTGAGATAATCCTTATTTCAGGCGGTGTGCGTTGTGACGTGCGTGAACCATTATCAGAAACCTCATCATGCTGAAATTCCGAGTTTCATTATTAAGTCTTGCCCTGGTGCTGGCCGTTCCTTTTGCACCCCAAGCCGTAGCGAAAACGGCGACTACTGCAGCGGCATCTCAACCTGAGATTGCTTCTGGTAGTGCGATGATAGTTGATCTGAATACCAACAAAGTTATCTATTCGAACCACCCGGACCTCGTGCGTCCGATTGCGTCGATTACCAAATTAATGACGGCGATGGTGGTGCTTGATGCACGACTGCCGCTGGATGAAAAACTGAAAGTTGATATCAGCCAGACGCCGGAAATGAAAGGCATCTACTCTCGTGTGCGTCTGAACAGTGAGATCAGTCGTAAGAATATGCTGCTACTGGCGCTGATGTCCTCAGAAAACCGCGCAGCGGCAAGCCTGGCGCACCACTATCCGGGCGGTTATAACGCATTTATCAAGGCGATGAATGCGAAGGCGAAGTCGTTGGGAATGACCCAGACGCGCTTCGTGGAACCGACCGGGTTATCGATTCATAACGTCTCGACGGCGCGTGATCTCACTAAACTGCTGATTGCCAGCAAGCAGTATCCGCTGATTGGTCAGTTGAGTACGACGCGTGAAGACATGGCGACCTTTGCTAATCCGGCTTATACGCTGCCGTTCCGTAACACCAACCATCTGGTGTACCGTGATAACTGGAACATTCAGCTCACCAAAACGGGGTTTACTAATGCCGCCGGTCACTGCCTGGTGATGCGTACGGTCATTAATAACAAGCCGGTAGCACTGGTGGTTATGGATGCCTTTGGCAAATATACCCACTTTGCTGATGCCAGTCGTTTACGCACCTGGATTGAAACCGGTAAGGTGATGCCTGTTCCGGCCGCGGCGCTGAGTTATAAAAAGCAAAAAGCCGCCCAGATGGCGGCAGCGGGTTCAGCGACAGGTGAGCAAACCGCGCAAAACGATTAAACCGTAGGCCGGGCAAGCGAAGCGCCCCCGGCAACGTGCCCGATGGCGCTTACGCTTATCGGGCCTACGACTCTTTCCAGTACTTCTGCTTACTGGTTTTACCAATACCTGGATTCATACTGTTGGTCGGGTCGTTCTCGCGATAAAAACGCGTCAATGTTTCTGGTGCTTTATACAGATGCCCCACGTTATGTTCTGCAGGATATTGTGCCCCGCGCTCACGCAGTAACACCAGCATTTGCTCTTTCAGTTCGTGAGCATCCACACCTTTCTTCACGATGTAATCCTGATGGAAGACATAACACATGAAGTGGCCGTAGTAGAGCTTATGCACCAGCTTGCTGTCTATTTCTGGCGGCAGGTGCTCATACCATTCGGTATCGTTACGGCGCAGCGCAATATCCAGTGCCAGTATATCCTCCACCTCATCCGCATGGACGGCCTGATATCGAATGGCCGCGCCCGCCGCTGCGAAGCGGTGCAAAAAGGCCTTGCTACCTTCTTCCGGTGTACAGGCAAAGAAATCACCTTCTGCGGTTTTGAAAAACTCAGTCAGCCAACTCTGTGCTTCCGCTACACCGCCACCGGCCATTTTTAACAGCAGGTGATGTTCGTATTTATCACGCCAGCTTTTCATCCGTGCCGGTAAATGGCTGGGGAATAAATGACCAAACTTCTGCATCGCCCGGTCGGTAAAGTGCGGTCGGAAAATTTTCACTTTTTCCAGCATCGCATCGGTGCGGCCTTTCAGCGTAAAGAAAAACGGCATTTTGTCAGTGCCGAGTTTGTCGATCATCAGAAACGTATCTTTGCCATAAGTTTCGGCGATGTCATAGATATCGCGGTGCATATATTCACCCGCGACCGGCAGATGCTCAAATTTGGCCAGAATATGACGGCGGATTTCTGTCAGCACTTCTGGCTGGTTGGTACCGATATAGAATACCTGCTGGTTTTTCTCAGCCTCAAAGGTATCCAGGCGCACGGCGAACACCGCAAGCTTTCCGGCGCAACCAGAAGATTCAAACAAACGCTCAGGGTCTGCGTTATAGCGTGCCGGCGTATCGGCCTCAATATCTCTGACGCGGGTGACGTAATCATGATCGTGTGCGTGACGCCCATCGTGCTGGACATCATCATCTTTGATCCGCTCGTCGTCGAGTTTACTGAGGATCTGCTCCGGCGTCTGACCCAGCTCGATACCCAGATGGTTGACCAGCTGTAACTTGCCCTGCTCATCAATGCGTGCAAAGAGCGACATTTCTGTGTATGCCGGACCACGTTGTACCAGCGAGCCGCCAGAGTTGTTGCAGATACCGCCGATAACGGAAGCACCGATGCAGGAAGAGCCGATCACCGAATGCGGTTCACGGCCAAAAGGTTTGAGCGCCTTTTCCAGCGAATAAAGTGTCGTACCCGGATAAGCCAGCACCTGTTCACCGTTGCCGATGACGTGCAGCTTATCGAGGCGCAGAGTACTGATGATAACGATGTCGCGATCGTAATCATTGCCGCTAGGGGTAGAGCCTTCGGTCAGACCGGTATTGGCGGCTTGCATCAGGATTATTTTGTCAGCCGAGACGCAGGCGTTGAGGACACGCCACAATTCTAATAGCGAGCCAGGGAAAACGACGGCGAGCGCATCGCCCTGGCCCGAGCGGAAGCCTTTACGATAACGGGCAGTTTTGGCTGGTTCGGTGAGCAGGTGTGAATGGCCGACCAGTCGGGTCAATTCAGTCAGAAACGCTTTATTATCAGTTGTTGTAATGGAAGACATTCTCCACTCCTTGTGGTGGGACTCAATATCAGGAACAAGCATAGCGCTATGTATGACAATACGCTTTCTCATTCGCATTGTCTCTGTGTTGTATCCCACTGATTCATGCTGGTTTTGAAAATTCAGAGAATATCCTTAGCTTTCTTCCCCGCTCCCGTTTAGGCTTACGGCAAGCTGCGGTTTTTGTTATATTTTCGCTGCCTCGTCGGGTAGAAATTAAGAGAGAATCAACATGAAATGGCTATGTTCTGTAGGTGTCGCGGTGGGCCTGGCGTTGCAACCAGCGCTGGCGGACACCTTGTTTGGTAACCATCCACTGACGCCTGAAGCGCGGGATGCGTTTGTGACCGATTTACTCAAACAGATGACCGTGGATGAGAAAATTGGGCAATTGCGTTTGATAAGCGTTGGACCTGATAACCCGAAAGAAGCCATCCGTGAGATGATCAAAGACGGACAGGTAGGGGCGATTTTTAACACCGTCACTCGCCAGGATATCCGTAAGATGCAGGATCAGGTTATGGAACTCAGCCGCCTGAAAATCCCTCTCTTTTTCGCCTATGACGTGCTTCACGGTCAACGTACCGTGTTTCCGATAAGCCTTGGCCTGGCATCCTCTTTTAACCTTGATGCGGTCAGAACAGTTGGCCGAATTTCTGCGTATGAAGCCGCAGACGATGGTCTGAATATGACCTGGGCGCCGATGGTTGATGTCTCCCGCGATCCGCGTTGGGGCCGTGCGTCCGAAGGTTTTGGTGAAGATACGTATTTAACTGCCATCATGGGCAAAACCATGGTGGAAGCGATGCAGGGGAAAAGCCCGGCCGATCGCTATTCAGTGATGACCAGCGTCAAGCACTTCGCTGCTTATGGCGCCGTTGAGGGCGGTAAAGAGTACAACACTGTGGATATGAGTCCGCAGCGTTTATTTAACGACTACATGCCGCCGTACAAGGCCGGACTGGATGCCGGTAGCGGTGCGGTGATGGTGGGGCTTAATTCACTGAATGGGACGCCTGCCACCTCTGATGCCTGGCTGCTCAAAGACGTGCTGCGCGATAAGTGGGGCTTTAAAGGCATAACGGTTTCCGATCACGGCGCAATTAAAGAATTGATTAAGCATGGAACCGCGTCCGACCCTGAAGATGCTGTGCGCGTGGCGATCACGTCCGGTATTAACATGAGCATGAGCGATGAATATTACAGTAAGTATCTGCCGGGACTGATTAAGTCGGGCAAGGTTACGATGGCGGAGCTCGACGATGCCGCGCGCCATGTACTGAATGTAAAATATGATATGGGTCTGTTTAACGACCCGTACAGCCACCTGGGGTCGAAAGACTCTGACCCACAAGATACCAATGCTGAAAGCCGTTTGCATCGCAAAGAAGCCCGTGACGTGGCGCGTGAAAGCCTGGTATTGCTGAAAAACCGTCTGGAAACATTGCCACTGAAAAAAACAGCAACCGTGGCAGTTGTCGGACCGTTAGCAGACAGCAAACGTGATGTCATGGGTAGCTGGTCTGCGGCGGGTGTTGCCGAACAGTCTGTCACGGTGCTGACAGGCATTAAAAATGCCCTGGGTGATAAAGGTAAAGTGGTCTACGCCAAAGGGGCGAATATCACCAACGATAAAGGTATTGTTGACTTCCTTAACCTGTACGAAGAGGCGGTGAAAGTTGACCCACGCTCGCCGCAGGCGATGATTGATGAAGCCGTTAACGCGGCGAAACAGTCTGACGTGGTTGTTGCGGTAGTGGGTGAAGCGCAGGGGATGGCGCATGAAGCCTCTAGTCGAACCGATATCACTATCCCGCAAAGCCAGCGTGATCTGATTGCTGCGCTGAAAGCAACCGGGAAACCGCTGGTGCTGGTGCTGATGAACGGTCGCCCACTGGCATTGGTGAAGGAAGATCAGCAGGCTGATGCGATCCTCGAGACCTGGTTTGCCGGGACCGAAGGGGGTAACGCCATTGCTGATGTGCTGTTTGGCGATTATAACCCGTCAGGTAAGCTACCGATGTCTTTCCCACGATCGGTGGGGCAGATCCCGGTCTATTACAGCCATCTTAATACCGGTCGCCCGTATAACGCCGATAAGCCGAACAAATATACATCGCGCTACTTTGATGAAGCGAATGGTCCGTTGTATCCCTTTGGCTATGGTCTGAGCTACACCACGTTTACCGTGTCTGATGTGAAGCTCTCTGCACCGACAATGAAACGTGACGGAACAGTGACTGCCAGCGTGCAGGTAACCAATACCGGCAAGCGTGAAGGGGCGACAGTCATTCAGATGTATTTACAGGATGTGACGGCCTCGATGAGTCGGCCGGTCAAACAGCTGAAAGGCTTTGAGAAAGTGAACCTCAAGCCAGGTGAAACCCAGACCGTCAGTTTCCCCATTGATATTGATGCGCTGAAGTTCTGGAACCAGCAGATGAAATACGATGCGGAGCCGGGCAAATTTAACGTCTTTATCGGCGTGGACTCTGCCAGAGTGAAGCAGGGCGAGTTTGAACTGCTGTAATGGGTGAATAAAGCCACCGACAGTGCCTGATAGCGCTACGCTTATCAGGCCTGCGAAATCGTATCATCCGGTAAATTCACGTTGGGTTTACCGGATTTTTTTATTTTGTGCTCGCCGTACCGCTAATAACTCTCAGTGTTACCCCCCAATAGCCAGGTTAAGACTGGATTTTTCAACTATGCTTTTTCCTCAAGTCTCTGAAAAGGGCAGCAAAAGGATGAGGAGAGCAGCATGATAATCTCAAAGGTATGGGTGGGTTCGCTGGCGTTGCTGGCCACGATAAGCTTGCCTTTACAGGCCGCGTCACCCGTCACTGTGGGGTCAAAAATTGATACCGAAGGGGCGCTGCTCGGCAATATTATTATGCAGGTGCTTGAAAGCCACGGTGTGAAAACGGTCAATAAAGTGCAACTGGGCACGACGCCCGTGGTGCGTGGGGCCATCACTTCCGGTGAGCTGGATATTTATCCGGAATATACCGGCAATGGCGCGTTCTTTTTTAAAGATGAAAACGACCCCGCGTGGAAAAATGCGCGGGCAGGTTTCGAGAAAGTGAAAAAACTGGACGCTGAGCAAAATAAACTGATCTGGCTTACGCCTGCGCCAGCCAACAATACCTGGACTATTGCAGTACGCCAGGATATCGCTGAAAAAAACAAACTTGTCTCTCTTGCGGATTTAGGCCGCTACCTGAAAGAGGGGGGGGCGTTCAAACTGGCGGCCTCCGCCGAGTTTATTGAACGTGCAGACGCGCTGCCCGCCTTTGAAAAAGCGTATGACTTCAAGCTCAATCAGAACCAATTGTTGTCACTGGCAGGGGGCGATACTGCGGTGACAATTAAAGCTGCGGCGCAGCAGACCTCCGGCGTTAATGCCGCAATGGCTTACGGAACCGATGGCCCTGTTGCTGCGCTGGGGCTGCAAACATTAAGCGATCCCAAAGGGGTTCAGCCCATTTACGCACCTGCGCCCGTCGTGCGTGACGTGGTACTCAAGGAGTACCCGCAAATGGGGGAATGGCTACAGCCGGTCTTTGCCAGTCTGGATGAAAAAACGCTGCAGCGGCTCAACGCCAGTATCGCCGTTGAGGGGCTGGATGCGAAAAAAGTCGCTGCAGATTACCTGAAGCAAAAAGGATGGGTGAAGTAACGGATTTGCAGCAGGTGAGTGTTGTGTCAAAGATATCAGTTAATTGGGTGCTGTTGCTGCTGGTGGTTCTGACCGCGGCCGCAGCCGCGCTTCCTTTCATCAGCTATGCCCCTAATCGTCTGGTTTCCGGTGAAGGTCGCCAACTTTGGGAGGTCTGGCCCCACATGGTGTGGGGACTGGCGGCGACATTTTTACTGCTCGTGGTTCTATGCTTCATACCCGGTAAATCCGGCAATGTATTGACGCTGGTTGTTGTCCAGTTACTGGTGATTGCGGCGTTGTTTATGGCCGGGAAAACGGCAACGCATCTGGCTCAGACGGGAACTGCTGTCGCCAGAACCAGCCTGGGGAGCGGTTTCTGGCTTGGGGTAGGGGTGCTGTTGCTGGCTGGCAGTGACGCCATTCGGCGTATTACCGCTCAGCCGCTGTGGCGCTGGGTACTGCATGCGCAAATTGTCATTGTGCCAGTGGTGCTGTTGCTGTCCGGTACCCTTAACGATCTTTCTTTGCTCAAAGAATATGCCAACCGCCAGGATGTCTTTGATGATGCTCTGGCGCAGCACCTGACTATTCTGTTCGGTACTGTGGTGCCTGCGCTGTGTATTGGCGTGCCGCTGGGTATCTGGTGCACCTTTTCTGCTGCGCGTCAGGGGCCAATATTTGCCGTGCTGAATATCATCCAGACGATCCCCTCCGTCGCATTGTTTGGCTTGTTGATAGCGCCGCTTGCCGGACTGGTTAAGCATTTCCCGTGGCTTAGCTCGCTCGGTGTCGCGGGAACGGGGCTGACGCCCGCACTGATTGCGCTGGTGCTGTATGCATTATTGCCATTGGTTCGTGGCGTGGTGGCCGGGCTGAATCAGGTTCCGCGTGATGTGCTGGAAAGTGCGCGTGCTATGGGGATGAGTGCGCGTCAGCGTTTTATTTCGGTGCAACTTCCGTTAGCGCTACCCATTTTCCTGCGCAGTTTGCGGGTGATGATGGTTCAGACGGTGGGGATGGCGGTCATTGCCGCATTGATTGGTGCAGGCGGGTTTGGCGCGCTGGTCTTTCAGGGACTGCTCAGTAGCGCCGTTGATTTAGTGCTACTGGGCGTGATTCCGGTGGTGGTACTGGCAGTGCTGATTGATGCGCTGTTTGATTTAGGCTTAGCGCTGCTGAAGGTGACAAACGATGATTGAATTTAGCCATGTCAATAAAACCTATAACCAGCAACAGGCCGTGAGCGATCTCAATCTGCATTTAGGCGAAGGGAGCTTTTCGGTATTAATCGGGACCTCCGGTTCGGGGAAGTCCACCACGCTGAAAATGATCAACCGTCTGGTCGAGCATGACAGTGGTCAGATCCGTTTTGCCGGGGAAGAGATCCGTAGCCTGCCGGTGCTGGAATTAAGACGACGCATGGGCTATGCCATCCAGTCGATTGGTTTGTTTCCACACTGGACTGTCGCCCAGAACATTGCCACCGTACCACAGCTGCAAAAGTGGTCGCGTGCGCGTATTGATGACCGAACAGAAGAACTGATGGCGCTACTGGGGCTGGAAGCGGATTTGCGTCACCGTTATCCGCATCAGCTTTCCGGTGGTCAACAGCAGCGAGTCGGTGTGGCTCGTGCGCTGGCGGCTGACCCTCAGGTACTGCTGATGGACGAACCTTTTGGCGCGCTGGACCCGGTAACACGCAGTGCGCTACAGCAGGAGATGACCCGTATCCATCGTCTGTTGGGTCGAACCATCGTGTTGGTGACGCATGATATTGATGAAGCGCTGAGACTGGCGGAGCACCTGGTGTTAATGGATGCGGGCAAGGTGGTACAGCAAGGCACGCCGCTGTCGATGTTGACTGCGCCTGCTAATGATTTCGTGCAGACCTTTTTTGGCCACAGTGAACTGGGTGTAAGACTGCTGTCGCTGCGCACGGTGGGGGATTTTACCCGTCGTGGTGAACAGTTGGCCGGTGAGCCGTTGGTGGACGAGATGACGTTACGTGATGCGCTATCTGTTTTTGTTGCCCGGGGCTGTGATGTGTTGCCGGTAGTTAATGCTCAGGGTGCGGCCCGCGGTACGCTGCATTTTCACGATCTGCTTTCGGAGGCACCGCACTGTGAAACATCTGCTTGATCCTCTGCTGTGGCTCATTGCGCTGTTCCTGGTGTTGCTGGTGGGATTGCCCCACAGCCAGGCACTGTTCAGCGCGTTGTTTCCCCAATTGCCGCGTCCTGTTTATCAGCAAGAGAGCTTTACGGCGCTGGCGTTGGCGCATTTCACGCTGGTGGGTATTTCAAGCCTGATTGCTGTCATTATTGGGGTTGGGGCAGGTGTAGCGGTAACCCGCTCATGGGGAGTAGAGTTCAGACCTTTGGTCGAAACAATTGCCGCAGTGGGGCAAACTTTTCCGCCGGTCGCGGTGCTGGCGATCGCCGTGCCGGTGATGGGGTTTGGCTCGGAGCCTGCGATTATCGCGCTGATCCTGTATGGGGTGTTACCGATCTTACAGGCAACGCTGGCAGGGCTGGGAGGGATCTCTGCCAGCGTAATAGATATTGCCAGCGGGATGGGCATGAGTCATGGGCAGCGGCTACGTAAAGTCGAACTTCCGCTCGCGGCACCGGTTATTCTGGCCGGGATTCGCACGTCAGTGATTATTAATATTGGCACCGCAACGATAGCCTCTACCGTTGGTGCGAATACGCTGGGAACACCGATTATCATTGGGTTAAGCGGGTTTAATACCGCCTATGTGATCCAGGGGGCGCTGCTGGTCGCATTGGCCGCAGTCATTATCGATCGCGGGTTTGAGCGATTAGCGTACTACCTTACCCGGCACGTAAAATAAAAGTATAACCAGCCAGCATCACGCCGCCGATACCACCGATAGCCATCAGCAGGAAGAGGGTTATAACACCGATTTTAGCTGCGCTCATTTTGTACTCCTTATGTGAATATAAGGATTGTACACGTTTGTTAATAAAATATTAAATACCGAGTGGATAAATATCGTGACCTAACGCGCGCCACTCTTCCAGTTGTTGGTGTTGTGCAGGGGTTTGGTTCTCACCACACCAGACGAGTAGGGTGCGCCCTTCAAACAGCTCAGGCCGTAGCTGATTGAGCGAGTGGGCCAGTACATCAACACGCCATCCTTGCTGGCTGGCGACCCAACCTTCCAGCCATAAGCGGGTGGTATCGTGGATATTCCAGCCGACCACCAGGGCATCTTTACCCTGTTTTTTACGCGCCGAGGCAAGGCAAATCGCAATATAATTGATGAGCACACCGTCAAGGATCCCCAATAGCGCCTGAAGAATGGGCTGTTGGCATTGCAGACGTCGGCGTAAGGGAATGAACAAATGCGTATTGAGCGTTTGCGCAGGGTAATCCTGACCACGCTCTTTGATCCACAACCTGAGGCTGTGCAGATTGTTACTTTGCAAATAACTCAATAGCGTTTCTTGTTGCTCACGCCAGCCGTTATGCACATCAATGTTCTCATTGCTGAGTAACATTTTAACTTTACTGACCTGAACGCCATTATTTATCCAGCGTTTTATCTCACGGATCCTGTCAATGTCCGCATCGTTAAACAGGCGATGCCCCCCGTCTGTACGCTGAGGTTTTAGTAATCCGTAACGCCTCTGCCATGCACGTAAAGTGACAGGGTTAATATCACAAAGCAAAGCCACTTCACCTATCGTGTAAAGCGCCATCGTTGTCTCACTCTTGCTCGCGAGGTCCCAGTTTTACTTTAGACGCTCTTTTGCGAACCAGGTAGTTTTGTCTGTTTTTTGATCAGAAGAAGGGTGAGATTGTCGTCATACTCGCGCTTTCGAGTGATCGTTCTCACAAATTCCTGTTTTTTTGCAACAGTTCAAAGAAAGTTACGCGCAGCCCATGTATGTTACGCGCTTTTAAGAAATGTGTGGTTGGCGGGTATGTACGAGTTTAATCTGGTGTTGCTGCTGCTTCAGCAGATGTGCGTGTTTCTCGTTATCGCGTGGCTAATGAGCAAGACGCGCCTGTTTATCCCGCTGATGCAGGTCACTATCCGACTGCCGCACAAACTTCTGTGTTACGTCACCTTCTCCATCTTTTGCATTATGGGCACCTACTTTGGGCTGCATATTGAAGACTCCATTGCAAACACCCGTGCCATCGGCGCGGTGATGGGCGGGCTACTTGGCGGGCCTGTTGTTGGGGGACTGGTTGGCCTGACCGGCGGTCTTCATCGCTATTCGATGGGGGGCATGACGGCACTCAGTTGCATGATTTCGACCATAGTGGAAGGCCTGCTTGGAGGGCTGGTACACAGTGTACTTACTCGACGGGGCCGTACTGATAAAGTGTTTAGTCCGCTGACGGCTGGCGCGATTACCTTTGTTGCCGAACTGGTGCAGATGCTCATCATTTTGCTGATTGCGCGTCCCTTTGAGAATGCATTGCACCTGGTCAGTAACATTGCCGCACCGATGATGGTGACCAATACCGTTGGTGCTGCGTTGTTTATGCGTATTCTGCTCGACAAACGTGCGATGTTTGAAAAATATACCTCGGCGTTTTCTGCCACTGCGCTAAAAGTTGCCGCCTCTACGGAGGGGATTCTGCGACAGGGATTTAATGAGGTTAACAGCATGAAGGTTGCTCAGGTGCTGTATGAAGAGTTGGATATCGGTGCGGTGGCGATTACTGACCGCGAGAAGTTGCTGGCCTTTACTGGCATTGGTGATGACCATCACCTGCCAGGCAAGCCCATATCCTCTTCATACACCCAACGGGCGATTGAAACCGGAGAAGTTGTGTATGCCGACGGTAACGAAGTGCCTTATCGCTGTTCACTGCATCCGCAATGCAAATTAGGGTCGACGCTGGTGATCCCGTTGCGTGGTGAAAACCAGCGGGTGATGGGGACGATTAAACTGTATGAAGCCAAAAACCGTCTCTTTAGCTCAATTAACCGCACGCTGGGGGAAGGGATCGCCCAGTTGCTTTCCGCGCAAATCCTGGCCGGCCAATATGAGCGACAAAAAGCGATGCTGACGCAGTCAGAAATCAAACTTCTGCACGCTCAGGTTAATCCCCATTTTCTGTTTAACGCGTTGAATACGATCAAAGCCGTGATCCGTCGTGACAGCGAACAGGCCAGCCAATTGGTGCAATATCTCTCGACTTTCTTTCGTAAGAATTTAAAACGCCCGTCGGAAATTGTGACGCTGGCTGATGAAATAGAACACGTAAATGCCTATCTACAAATTGAAAAGGCACGATTCCAGTCCCGCCTGCAGGTGACCTTAACGGTCCCGGAAGCGCTTGCGCATCAGCAATTGCCTGCGTTTACTCTGCAACCGATAGTCGAGAATGCGATTAAGCATGGCACTTCCCAGCTACTTGATACCGGAGAAGTCTCTATCACTGCTCGTCAGGAAGGGCAGTATCTGATGCTGGATATTGAAGATAATGCCGGGCTGTATCAGCCCACGACGGAGTCCAGTGGGCTTGGAATGAGTCTGGTGGACAAACGCCTGCGGGAACGGTTTGGCGATGATTTTGGTATCAGCGTAGCCTGTGAGCCTGACCTCTTTACCCGAATTACTTTACGACTTCCCCTGGAGGAACTGGCATGATCAAAGTGCTGATTGTCGATGATGAACCGTTAGCGCGGGAGAATCTGCGGATCCTGTTACAGGAGCAAAGCGACATCGAGATAGTCGGAGAGTGTTCGAATGCGGTAGAGGCCATTGGTGCAGTACATAAACTACGCCCGGATGTGCTGTTCCTCGATATTCAGATGCCGCGTATTAGCGGATTGGAAATGGTGGGTATGCTTGACCCCGAGCATCGCCCATATATCGTTTTTCTCACCGCTTTTGATGAATATGCCGTGAAAGCCTTTGAAGAGCATGCCTTTGATTATCTGCTTAAGCCGATTGAAGAAACGCGGCTGGAGAAAACGCTGATCCGTTTACGTCAGGAGCGCACGAAGCAGGATGTGTCGTTACTGCCGGAACATCAGCAGGCGCTTAAGTTCATTCCATGCAGTGGTCATAGCCGAATCTATCTGCTGCAAATGGATGATGTGGCGTTTGTCAGCAGTCGTATGAGTGGTGTTTATGTGACCAGTAGTGATGGCAAAGAAGGATTCACCGAGCTGACGCTTAGAACACTGGAGAGCCGTACTCCGCTGCTGCGCTGCCACCGACAATACCTGGTCAACATGGCCCATTTGCAGGAAATCCGTCTGGAAGATAATGGCCAGGCTGAGCTGATTTTGCGTAACGGACTGACTGTCCCGGTGAGCCGTCGTTACCTCAAAAGTCTAAAAGAGGCGATTGGCCTGTAAAACTGGTACACTGCGCGCCATTGCATCACCGACAGTTGAAGGCTCTATGCTAAGTAACGATATTCTTCGTAGCCTGCGCTACACCCTGAAAGCGAACAATAACGACATGGTGCGCATTCTTGCGCTTGCTGAGATGGAAGCCACCTCGGCAGGTTTCGACACCTGGATGACGAAAGAGGATGAAGACGGGTTTGTTCGCTGCCCGGATATCATCCTCTCCGGTTTCCTGAACGGTCTTATCTACCATCTGCGTGGAAAAGATGATTCTGCGCCGGAACTGGCGATTGAACGTCGTGTTAACAACAATACGGTGCTGAAAAAACTGCGCATCGCGTTTTCACTGAAAACCGATGATATTCTGGCCATCATGACCGAACAGAAATTTCGCGTATCAATGCCGGAAATCACCGCAATGATGCGTGCACCGGATCATAAGAACTATCGCGAATGTGGCGATCAATTCTTGCGTTATTTCTTGCGTGGTTTAACTGCGCGAGTACATAAGGCGAAGTCGTGATTTTTGCCCAGTGGCGCTGCGCTTGCAGGGGCTACGGGATTTGAAGACCGGGTTAGGCGAAGCCGCCAGCCTGAAAAAAAACAAAAAAAAGCCGGAGATTATCTCCGGCTTTATTGTTATTTCACCTGCTGACCAGGTTTAGCACCGTCATCCGGGCTTAACAGGAAGATATCTTTTCCGCCAGGGCCTGCTGCCATTACCATCCCTTCAGAGATACCGAAACGCATCTTACGCGGAGCCAGGTTCGCCACCATAATGGTCTGGCGGCCAATCAGGGCTTGCGGGTCCGGGTAGGCAGAGCGAATACCGGAGAAGACGTTACGTTTCTCACCACCGAGATCCAACGTCAGACGCAGCAGTTTGTCGGAACCTTCCACGAACTCGGCGTTTTCAATCAGCGCCACGCGCAGATCGACTTTGGCGAAATCGTCAAAGGTGATGGTGTCCTGGATAGGGTCATCCGCTAACGGGCCGGTCACCGGAGCGGCTGCGGCTTTCACTTCTTCTTTGGACGCTTCCACCAGCGCTTCAACTTGCTTCATGTCGATACGGTTGTAGAGGGCCTTAAAGGTGTTGACCTTGTGACCGAGCAGCGGTTGCTCAATGGAATCCCAGGTCAGGTCGCTGTTCAGGAATGCCTCAACACGTTCAGCAAGCGTCGGCAGTACCGGTTTCAGGTACGTCATCAGGACGCGGAACAGGTTAATACCCATGGAGCAAATTGCCTGCAGGTCGGCGTCACGGCCTTCCTGTTTAGCCACAACCCATGGTGCCTGTTCGTCAACATAGCGATTGGCTACGTCGGCCAGCGCCATAATTTCGCGGATTGCTTTACCGAATTCGCGGCTTTCCCACGCTTCGCCGATGACTGCAGCTGCGTCGGTAAAGGTTTTGTACAGTGCCGGATCGGCCAGTTCGGCGGCCAGAATGCCGTCAAAGCGTTTCGCAATAAATCCTGCGTTACGGGAAGCCAGGTTCACTACTTTGTTGACGATATCGGCGTTAACACGCTGAACAAAATCTTCCAGGTTCAGGTCGATATCATCAATGCGCGAAGAGAGTTTCGCGGTGTAGTAGTAACGCAGGCTGTCGGCATCAAAGTGTTTCAGCCAGGTGCTGGCTTTAATGAAGGTACCGCGAGACTTGGACATCTTCGCGCCGTTTACTGTGACATACCCGTGAACGAACAGGTTAGTCGGTTTGCGGAAGTTGCTGCCTTCCAGCATGGCAGGCCAGAACAGGCTGTGGAAGTAGACGATATCTTTACCGATGAAGTGATACAGCTCAGCATCGGAGTCTTTCTTCCAGTACTCATCAAAGCTGGCGGTGTCGCCACGTTTGTCACACAGGTTTTTGAAAGAACCCATATAACCAATTGGCGCATCCAGCCAGACATAAAAATACTTACCCGGCGCATTCGGAATTTCAAAACCGAAGTACGGTGAATCGCGGGAAATATCCCACTGCTGCAGGCCGGATTCAAACCACTCCTGCATTTTGTTGGCAACCTGCTCCTGCAATGCGCCGCTGCGCGTCCACGCCTGCAGCATTTCGCTGAACGACGGCAGATCGAAGAAGAAGTGCTCGGAGTCACGCATTACCGGTGTCGCACCGGAAACAACGGATTTCGGCTCGATAAGTTCGGTCGGGCTGTAGGTTGCGCCGCACACTTCACAGTTATCGCCGTACTGGTCCGGAGATTTACATTTCGGGCAGGTGCCTTTGACAAAACGATCCGGCAGGAACATGCCTTTTTCCGGATCGTAAAGCTGGGAGATGGTGCGGTTCTTAATAAAACCGTTCTCCTTCAGGCGCGTGTAAATCAGTTCAGACAGTTCACGGTTCTCTTCGCTGTGCGTTGAGTGATAGTTGTCATAGCTGATGTCGAAACCCGCAAAATCAGTCTGATGCTCCTGACTCATTTCACCGATCATCTGCTCTGGTGTGATCCCAAGCTGCTGTGCTTTCAGCATGATTGGCGTACCGTGTGCGTCGTCCGCGCAGATGAAGTTAACCTGGTGGCCGCGCATTCGCTGGTAACGGACCCAGACATCAGCCTGGATGTGCTCCAGCATATGGCCGAGGTGGATTGAGCCGTTGGCGTACGGCAGCGCGCACGTTACCAGAATTTTCTTCGCGACTTGAGTCATAGTGGGCAATTACTTCTTTTGTAGTGAAAAGGGCTTTGATAGTACCAAAATGGTAATTACTGCGCCAAGCGATAAGGGCATTTATCCGTAAATGAATAATTGTTGCGGTTGGAGTAAACTACCTGGTGACTATTGTACTTTCAGAACAACAAAAAGGAGTCGGGATGAACGCACAATCCCAGGCCAAATCACCAGAAACCCTGCGCGCCATGGTCGCTGGGACGCTGGCGAATTTTCAGCATTCAACCCTGAAGCATAATCTGACGACGCTGAAAGCGTTGCATCATGTCGCCTGGATGGACGACACGTTGCACGTTGAGCTGGTCATGCCATTCGTATGGCACAGCGCGTTTGAAGCATTAAAAGAGCAATGCAGTGCCGATTTACTGCGTATTACCGGTGCTAAAGCCATTGACTGGAAGCTGTCGCATAACATTGCGACGCTGAAGCGTGTGAAAAACCAGCCGGGTATTAATGGTGTGAAAAACATCATTGCCGTGAGTTCCGGCAAAGGTGGTGTGGGTAAATCCTCTACTGCGGTGAACCTGGCACTGGCGCTGGCAGCCGAAGGCGCGAAAGTAGGTATTCTGGATGCCGACATTTATGGTCCGTCCATTCCGACCATGCTTGGTGCGGAAAATCAGCGTCCAACCTCGCCAGATGGCACCCATATGGCACCGATTATGTCTCATGGCCTGGCAACCAATTCCATTGGGTATCTGGTAACTGATGACAATGCGATGGTGTGGCGTGGACCAATGGCCAGCAAGGCGTTGTTACAAATGCTGCAAGAGACCTTATGGCCGGATCTTGATTATCTGGTTCTGGATATGCCGCCGGGCACCGGTGACATTCAGCTGACGCTGGCGCAGAACATCCCGGTAACGGGTGCGGTCGTGGTCACCACGCCGCAGGACATTGCGCTTATTGATGCGAAAAAAGGCATCGTGATGTTCGAAAAAGTGGAAGTACCGGTGCTGGGCATTGTTGAAAATATGAGCATGCATATTTGCAGCAACTGCGGTCATCATGAACCGATTTTCGGCACGGGTGGCGCACAAAAGCTGGCTGAGCAATATCACACCCAACTGCTGGGGCAGATGCCGCTGCATATTTCCTTGCGTGAAGATCTCGACCGCGGTATGCCGACGGTTATCAGTCGTCCTGACAGTGAATTCACCGCGATTTACCGCGATCTGGCCGGCCGTGTCGCCGCACAACTCTACTGGCAGGGAGAGGTTATTCCTGGGGAAATTGCCTTCCGCGCGGTGTAATTTTTTCTGATGCGAAAGGTGTTGTACGTATTCACCGTATTAATGATATATTGATACGGTGAATATATTGAGTGAACAAACTGCCCAATATTATTCATCATGCCACTATAATTCGTGTTCTTTTCCGAATAATTCCTCTTAATGCATCATTCAAATTGATCATACCAATCTCATCAATCTACAATTTCAATTGGTTTTAGCAGGGAAGTTATCCCATAATTCAACGGACAAGCAGCTTGCATGCTGTTTCTGACCCATTACAGGAATAATGAACACATGAAAATTAGTTTATTCTTGGGAATTATCACACTGGCTTATGGAATGAGTTTGCAGGCATTTGCTTCTGATTCACTTGACGGAAAATTGACAATTGTTGCACATGTTGTCGAGCCTACATGCCGTGTGGACATGTCTGGCGAAAAACCCCGAAATGATTGTCAGGATACCGGATCGCGGGTTACGGCAGGAAGTGAAAGGCCAAACTACCTGGGGGTCAGTACCCAACGTGTTATGTTGCCGGGTGATACAAAACGACAAATCGTACTCAATACCTACGATTAACCACGACAAAATTTACTTCTTTAAACAGCAGCTTTACTCACTGTAATGCTGCTGTTTTT
>NZ_JANEWL010000070.1:0-25608 GCF_028069815.1 Citrobacter sp. Awk 2 | reverse complement strand
ATTAAAACTCACTGTAAAATACAATTTTCAATGAATTGCTGGCATAACGCTCCCTTGCCATTCATTCTATTATTGAGGGAGGTTTATGTCATGGAATAAACACGAAGCGGTCTCGTATGCGCGAAGTCACACTCATCAATAAAGCCAGGACTATTGCGATCGAGCAGCAGCGATTGTTGATGCTTTACCAGGAACAACCCCGTACGGCACGCCTGTATTTACGATAGGTCGGGGACCAATGCACCAATAATTTAATTACCCAATCACTAACTCTGGGACTATTCTTAATTTTCTAAATAAGTAGAATTTTGGACACTTTCCAATATTGATTCTATCTGGTGCAGTGGTAATTTTCACTCAATAAAATACTAACTAATAAGCAACCCTATGTATCGCATATACAATAATAACCAGTGAAACATTTAACCATCGAATAACTATCAATGGCCTGCCAGGTGTCAAGGTATCCACCGCCCTTGGTCACCTCACGTCAAAGGAATCATAACCAGCTGATGTGAAAGAAAAGTAAACTGCAAAGTCGAGATGATAAAACCGTTTTCACTACGCAGCGGTCTATTTCAGCGCATCAGCTTTAATAATAAAAACACTGCATATGGCATCTGTTGAAAATGCCGCTTCACTCACAGGACAAGAGAACATCAAAAAACGCCAGATAGTATTCTATCTAATTTTATTTACGTTGAAGTTCAAACAGCGCTCAACGCAATCTTAAACACTTATATATTAATGATGACATGTATGAAAACCAACTTAATTACTGCTTTTATTCTTTCTTCTCTGCTATTGTCTGGAATTGCCGAAGCGGCTATCGGCACGACAACAAATGGTGTCACTACCTTCACCAAAACGCCTAACCCTGTCGGTACCATTACTATTGTGGGCATTGATGGCTCAACTTACGATTTGGAAAACCTTCACGGTGCTATTGTGGATCTTTCAGCAAATAAAGCCGATGTTACTCAGGCAAACAGCATTGCTGCCATAGCAAATACCAACCAACAGGCCATCGCTCAACTCCAGCAGTCACAAGGTAATTTTGTCGATAAGCCAACTTATAATACGGATAAAACCACTCAGGCAGCAGTTGACCTACAACAGGGTAACGATATCGCACAAGCCATGCGGGACGCGGGGAATGCACAGAAAACCGCTGACAACAACACTAATACCCTCAAAAACAAGGTTGATGACAGCACGTTCAGCACCGATCAGCAGCGTCAGGATGGTGAATTACAGAAAGAAACCACCGATCGTACAGATGCGGATAACCAGCTCAGAACGGCAATCAGCACCAAAGCTGACGCAGCCCAGGTTGCCACTAACAAACAGGCCATCACAGATGAAGTGAAGACAGAAGCAACGCATTACCAGACGCTGACTGCGGGCCTGTCCCAAAAAGTTGCAGCCTCGTCGTTCGCTCAACGCACGGCATCTGTCGACAAGTATCTGGCTGACGCCGCTGCTGAACGTGCAGCGACCAACGCGACGGTTGCGAAACATACCGACGAACTGGCCAATCATGAGCAACGCATCGAAACACTGGAGCAGAACACCAACGCTAACTTCGGTCAGTTGAAAAATGAAGTGGATCAGAACCGTAAACGCGCGTCCGCTGGCATCGCAGGTGTCGCAGCAATGGCGAATATACCCCAGGTTATTGAGTCTCAACACTTCAACGTCGGTGCGGGTGTCGGTACGACGGATGGCGAAACAGCTTTGGCTGTCGGTTTCTCTGCCCGGGCATCAGAGCACGTTGTCGTTAAAGCGTCCGTTTCCAACGATACACAGCATAACTTTGTGGTTGGCGGTGGCATGTCTTATGGCTGGTAAGGAATAAGCCGTGGTCTGAACGCGAACTTATGGCGGCCACTGTTGGTATCAACCACCACAGTATCTGAAGGAATTATCAGGTAAATAACGGGTAATAGCATGAAAAAGGCAGGATATGTATCTTGCTTTTTCATGCTACCGAAATGTCAGAGACACGCAGTCGTAGATGTGGCATTACACCGCTGGAGATCCCCCACCCGCAGTAAATCACTGTATCTCGTCGTATAACGAGGTGAGAGCATGTCTCGTTTCATTGCCCATGGTTGCTGTATCCCTTGTCCGGCAAACCAGAGCGTCCCTTTACCATTTTTAGCATTAAGCGTATCCAGAACCGTCATAAGTTTGTCGCTATTATGCCGCGGGACGTTTTCATCAAAAAGATTGAGCTGTGCCACACCGGAACTGAAAAAATCCCCTAACATCACACCTGCTTTTTGATAATGCCGCCCCTCTCGCCAGATGGCGTCAAGGCAACTCGTCGCCGCACCAATAATATCCCGGCTGTCCTGGGTTGGTGTCAGTAGTTTTACCGACGCGTTGTTGCCATAATAAGGTTCGTTATGGGCAAATGGACTGGTTTTAATAAACGTAGAAATGAAGCAGCAAAACTGATGCTCTCCGCGCAACTTCTCCGCCGCACGTGAAGCATAGGTGCAGATCGCCTCCCGCATGGCATGGTAATCCGTGAGCCGTTCACCAAACGATCTTGAGCAGATGATTTCCTGCTTAACCGGCGCAAACTCCTCCAGCGCCAGGCACGATTCGCCGCGCAATTCCCGCACGGTTCTTTCCAGCACGACGCTGAAATGTTTGCGGATAAAGCGAATATCGGTTTCGGCCAGGTCGCAAACCGTTTTAATGCCCATTGCATCCAGTTTCTTACCGATACGGCGGCCAATGCCCCAGACTTCATCTACCGGAACGGCGGCCATCAGCTTGCGTTGGCGCTCGCTATTCGATAAGTCGACCACGCTGCCAGTCTGGTCCTGCCACTTTTTAGCCGCATAGTTTGCCAACTTAGCCAGTGTTTTGGTCTGGGCAATACCGACACCCACTTTAAGATGCGTTTTCTGCAAAATAGTGTCCCTCATCTCGCGACCAAAATCAGCAAGATCTCTGCAGTTCCTCACCCCCGTCAAGTCACAGAACGCTTCATCAATACTATATCTTTCCACGCGCGGAGAGAGTTCCTCCAGGATGGACATGACTCTGCTGCTCATATCCGCATACAGCTCGTAATTTGAACTAAAGCACGTCACGCCGTAACGGCGAAACAGATCTTTTTGTTTGAAGTACGGCGCCCCCATTTGGATACCCAGTTTTTTGGCCTCCGCGCTGCAGGCAATAACACAGCCATCGTTATTTGAGAGAACCACAACCGGTTTACCACAGAGATCAGGCCGGAAAACGGTCTCACAGCTGGCGTAAAACGAATTGACATCGCAGAGCGCAAACATCAGCGGATAGCCTTCACGGCATAGGCAACGACACCGAATACATTCAGTGATTCTTCACGACTGATAACGATCGGTGCATAAGCGCTGTTCATTGGAACGAGCTGTACCGTTGGACGAAGCTGCAGCCGCTTAACCGTGAACTCACCATCAACGGCAGCGATAATAATATCGCCATGTACCGCCGTCAGCGAACTGTCAACAACCAGCAAATCGCCATCATCGATCCCCCCCTCAATCATTGAATCCCCCGCGGCTTTCACGAAGTACGTGGCACTGGGATGCTGAATTAGCAATTCATTCAAATCGATGCCCCGCTCGACATAATCCGCCGCCGGGCTGGGAAACCCGCACTGAACAAGGTCACTAAACAAGGGAGCTGTATTGATTTCGCGGAGATCCGCTGGCTTGAGAAACAACATAATGACTCATCCAATATTAACTGTATTTATATACAGTAGTTTTATCTGGGCAGTTGTTCAAGCAGCTTTTTGTGGCGCTATGGCTATTCGCCTGAATTATAACGACTCGTGTCTGCACAAAAGTATCACGACATGAAACCGGGTATAGTAGCACCATAAAATCATCAAAACGGACACACTATGACTACCGCAGGGAAAAGCAATCCGCTGGCCATTGGCGGCCTGATCGCGCTAACGCTCATCTGGAGCTATAGCTGGATTGCCATGAAACAGGTCACGCACTACATTGGTTCATTCGATTTCACCGCACTACGTTGTTCTTTTGGGGCGTTGTTATTATTTATTGTCCTGATGCTACGCGGACGCGGAATGCGCCCGACCCCGTTCGGTTATACGTTGGCGATAGCCTTGTTACAAACGTGCGGCATGGTGGGGTTATCACAGTGGGCGCTGGTCAGCGGCGGTGCGGGGAAAGTTGCCATTCTGAGTTATACCATGCCCTTCTGGGTGGTCATTATGGCCGCCCTTTTTCTCGGTGAACGCATGCGTCGTTTGCAGTACGTCGCTATTGCGGTGGCGGCGTTTGGATTGATACTGGTATTACAGCCGTGGCAACTGGACTTTTCGTCAATGAAGAGTGCGCTGCTGGCAATCCTCTCAGGTATCAGTTGGGGAGCCAGTGCAGTTGTCGCCAAACGTATGTACGCTCGTCATCCCAATATCGACCTGTTAGCACTCACCTCGTGGCAGATGCTGTATGCCGCGCTGGTGATGAGTCTGGTCGCCTGGCTGGTCCCACAGCGAACGCCTGACTGGCAGCCTGTCGTATTCTGGGCATTAGGATATAGCGCCGTACTGGCAACAGCGCTGGCCTGGAGCTTATGGCTGTTTGTGCTGCGTAACCTGCCTGCCAGTATCGCCAGCTTAAGCACGCTGGCGGTGCCGGTTTGTGGGGTACTCTTTTCCTGGTGGTTGCTCGGCGAAGAACCTGGCATTATCGAAGGTAGCGGGATTGTGCTGATTGTTCTGGCGCTGGCCATCATCAGCCTGAAGAAACGCGCCACGCAGGTACAACGCGTTGAAAAAGAGATTTCTTGCGAAAAATAATCACGGAGAAATAAAACACCCCGCATTACGCGGGGTGTTTTATCAGGAACGCTTACGCGGCATCATGCGCAGGAGCGTATTATCCTTCCAGAAATAGTGATGTAACAGAGCCGCAGCGGCATGCAGGCCAATGACAAAATAACCCAGGTTTGCCAACGTTTCGTGCCATGATTTCAGCATATCGGCCAGTTCAAAATTGGCTTCTGCCGCATGTGGCATAACAATGCCGAATGCAACCCACGGATTTCCCCGGTTATACATCATCACCAGGCCAATAATTGGCAGCGCAATAAACAGCAAATAGATAACCAGATGCCCCAGATGCGCCATACCAGTCATCATCGGTTTCGGTTTTGGTTCAATCGGGGGTGCCGGATACTTAAGTCTGACCAGCAGACGCGCCACCATCAACGCTAAAATCGTGATACCACAGGAAACATGTACCATGTTGAACCCGGGACGATAGCTGCGCGGGAAAAATCCGCGAAACTCCATGGCACTGTAGGCCACAATGACCAACAAAAAGACCAGCCAGTGAATGCCAATTTGCAGGCCAGAATACTTCTTCCCCATAACACTTCTCGAATAAAAACAATAATGCGTCAACATAACGGGCTTTTGTTAAAAATTCATTAAGTTTTGTTCACTCATTTTCAGTCAGTTACGTTTAACCGCAAAAACAGCTATTGCCGCGGATGCCTGACTGGACTATGCCTGGTAGGGAAAATATGTCGTACCGTCTCATCCTGACAGGAGAAAACCATGAGTAAAATTGGCATTAACGGTTTTGGTCGTATCGGTCGTCTGGTATTGCGTCGGCTACTGGAAGTCAAAAGCAGCGTGGAGGTCGTCGCTATCAATGACCTTACCTCACCGAAAATCCTCGCCTATCTGTTAAAACACGATTCAAACTACGGACCATTTCCCTGGAGCGTCGACTTTACCGAGGACGCACTGATTGTCGATGGCAAAAAAATTGCTGTTTACGCCGAAAAAGAGGCCAAAAATATTCCGTGGAAAACCACAGGTGCGGAAATTATCATCGAGTGCACTGGCTTTTATACCTCAACAGAAAAATCGCAGGCCCACCTGGATGCAGGCGCCCAAAAAGTCCTGATATCCGCCCCAGCAGGAGAGATGAAGACGATCGTCTTTAACGTGAATGACGACACGATGGATGCAAGCGATCGGATTATTTCTGTCGCATCGTGCACCACTAACTGCCTGGCACCGATGGCAAAAGCGCTGCATGACAACTTCGGTATTCAGCTTGGTACCATGACTACCATCCATGCCTACACCGGGACACAATCACTGGTTGATGGGCCACGTGGTAAGGATCTGCGAGCTTCACGCGCGGCAGCAGAAAATATCATTCCTCATACCACCGGTGCAGCGAAGGCGATTGGTCTGGTGATCCCGGCCCTGAGCGGGAAATTAAAAGGCCACGCCCAGCGTGTTCCTGTAAAAACAGGCTCTGTCACTGAACTGGTGTCGATTCTGGGTAAAAAAGTCACTGCGGAAGAAGTTAACAACGCGCTGAAAAAGGCAACGCTGAACAATGCGTCATTCGGCTATACCGACGAAGAAATTGTCTCGTCAGATGTCATTGGCTCACATTTCGGTTCAGTATTTGATGCGACACAAACCGAAATCACCGAAGTGGGCGATCTGCAACTGGTAAAAACCGTGGCCTGGTACGATAACGAGTACGGTTTTGTCACCCAACTTATCCGTACGTTGGATAAATTTATCACGCTTTAGTGTTATGGCGGAGGATCGCCTCCGCCTCGTTTCATTTCCCGCTAATTCAATACGTTGTGAGTCTCTCCCCGTTTTCAATTCATTAAGTGTGCTATAGCTAACCTTTGCCACAGAGGGAGCACAGTAATGGAAGCACTGAGTCGTGAAACGTTAGAAACTATGATAGCGCAAGCCGTTGCCCACGCCGCCACCGTCTCAGTCTGGCCAATGGGTGAAGCCCCCGGAGCAAAAAACAGCGATGCGGTATTTACCCCCGAACCCAGACATACGGGGACCTCTCATTACGATCGTGCGGTAACCGGTGTTCGTGCTCCAGAAATCACCGTCTACGCCCCCGCAAAACCGAATGGTGTGGGAATACTTGTCACCCCCGGCGGCTCTTATCGACGCGTCGTGCTGGACAAAGAAGGCAGTGCGCTGGCGCCCTTTTTTAATGCCCGCGGTTATACCCTGTTTGTCATGACCTATCGCATGCCGGGGGATGGTCACGAGGAAGCGTCAAACGCTCCGTTGGCCGATGCCCAACGCGCGATACGCTACATTCGGGCTCACGCACAGGAGTGGCGAATCGATCCTGATCGTATCGGTGTCCTGGGCTTTTCCTCCGGCGGTCATGTGGCCGCCAGCCTGGGAACACGTTTTGCTGAATCAGTTTATACGCCCATCGATTGCGTAGACGAACAACCCGCCCGCCCCGCGTTCATGGCGCTGGTTTATCCGGTGATTAGCCTGCGTGAGAATATTGCCCATCCTGGCTCTCGCCTTGAATTAGTTGGTACGACCCCCGAAGAGCAGGATCTGCACCGCTATTCACTTGAAGAACGGGTTGAGAACACGACGCCACCAACATTCCTGCTGCATGCCATTGACGATCCGGCGGTGAAAGTCGAAAACAGTCTGGCATTTTTTAATGCGCTTCGCGCACAGGGGATCCCTGTTGAAATGCATCTGTTTGAACGCGGCAAACACGGCTTCGGTATTCGGGATACTCAAGGGTTACCGCTGGCCGTGTGGCCGGAAATGATGATGAACTGGATAGCCACAAAAGTATGATGATTGTGCCGGGTGGCTCACAGGAACACCCGGCTTATACTTGGTGTATCAGTATCAAGACTGCAGATAAACCACCTGCGTTTGCAGATATTCATGCAAGCCATGCTTACCGTCTGCACCACCAATTCCTGACTTACGCCACCCCGCATGGAACCCCTGCATCGCCTCGAAGTTTTCGCGATTAATATAGGTTTCGCCAAACTTCAGCCCTTTAATCGCCTTCATCGCCGTGTTCAGGTTTTGCGTGTAAATCGACGAAGTCAGCCCATAGTCGCTGTCGTTTGCCATCGTCAGCGCCTCTTCCAGCGTATCAAACGCTACCACCGGCAGCACCGGACCAAACGTCTCCTCGTGCATAATCGCCATCTCCTGGCGCACGTCTAACAGCAACGTCGGCGGGTAATAATAGCCTTTCCCCTCTATGGCTTTACCGCCCAGCACCACCCTAGCGCCCTCCTGCACTGCGCGCGCCACTTTCTGTTCCACACGTGCCAGCGCAGCCGCATTAATGAGCGGCCCCATCGCGATGTCATTACGCTCGGCCGGGTTGCCAAACTGGACGGCTTTCATTGCCTCTCCCAGACGATTCACAAACTGGTCATAGATGCCTTTCTGGACATACACGCGTTCGGCGCAGTTGCACACCTGACCGGTGTTAATCACCCGCGAGTCAACAATTGCCTTCACGGCCAGCTCAAGATCGGCATCATCCATGACGATTGCTGGCGCTTTACCACCCAACTCCAGACATACCTTAGTGATATTTTTCGCTGCTGCAGCCATGATTTTCTCGCCCGCCACAACGCTGCCGGTCATGCTCACCATCGCTACTTTGGGGTTCCCGGCAAGTTCCTGACCGACCGTTTCACCGCGTCCAAGCACCAGGTTAAACACCCCGCGCGGCAGACCAATATCATCAACAATCTTGGCAAAAGCGATCGCATTATTCGGCGTGAATTCACTGGGTTTAATCACAATGGTATTACCCGTCAGCAAAGCTGGCGCCAGTTTGCGGGCAATCAGGAAAAACGGAAAGTTCCACGGCAGAATGCCGGTTGTTACACCTAACGCACGCTTAAACAGCAGGATATTCTCACCCGGACGATCGCTTTGCAGGATCTCACCTTCGTAACGCCGTGCCCACTCCGCCATATAATCGATGTAGTCGGCGGTAAACGAGACTTCGACCTCGGCCAGCTGTTGGATCTTCCCGCCCTCCGCCACAATCAGCGCACTGATTTCACTGGCGCGTTGACGTATGCCAGCAGAAATTTTGCGTAGCCAGTTTGCACGTTCAATTGCAGGTAGCGCCTCCCATGCCGGCTGGGCACGCTCCGCAGCATCAATCGCTTTACGTGCATCTTCAGCGCGTCCATCGGGAATACGCGAGATCAGCTCTTCGGTCGCTGGATTGACGACATCAATCCAGGCATCGTCGTGCCAGGTCACAAACTGCCCATCAATATACATAGGATGTTGTACGGGTACTGACATGCGCTTCTCCTGTGATTGATTTGTTTTTAACAAGTAAAACTATTGTTAATTAATACCAATCATGCATGACGCATTACTGCTGGAATTGTCGTTCTGTGAGCCGCTTCATAAAAGCGTCTGGTAATGTCATAGCGAAGGGAAAAAACAGGCAGGATTTATGCCCGTTTGCGACAAAACATGCACAAACGGGCGGCAGAGATTACAGCGATCGGCTCGCCAGCAGGTCAGTCAGCGCCGTATCGTTTTGCAGATGCAGCCACGCATCCTCAACTGTCTGCGGGATATCAACATGGGCGATAAAATCACGACCGCGAGGGCCATAGCCGGTTGCATCATCGTGTAGTCTCGGCAATTCGCCGGTAATCAGCGAAAGATAGCGATCCACAGACCACAGCCCCTCCGCAGTCGGCGCGAAATCCACACCGCCGTTCTGTAGGGTCAACTCAGGGATAAAACCGGGAAAACTCAACCAGCGCGGCGCCTGCAGATCATCACGGGTTACACGCTGGAATGTCGCCATCGTGCGGCGTTGCATTGTAGGGTCCTGCACCACAATGACCGTGCGAATATTTTCTGTCGCCTGGTTCAGTAAGGCACAGCTAAAGCGTGCATTCTCACCGCAGTTTGTTGACTGGTCTTCCACCCAAATCGTCTCACCCGGAATTTGCCAGAACTGGTGCGCAATATCAGCCAGGATCGCCGCCTCTGCTCGTCCGCTGGTGCGGATGATGTTATAGCTCGGATGTTGAGCAATCGCGCTATACAGAAACGTTGTGGAATGGCCTATTCCCCCGCTAATCAGCAAGGGGATCTGATGTTCTTTCGCTATCTGGCAGGCCGCATCGATAGTCGGGATCACCGCATTCCCCGCCAGAACCACACAGTCTGCCTGAATAGCGGCGTGGTCCACAAAATCGCTCTGCGCTAACCATTGTCCTACGGTATTTATCGCCGCAAGGGTAGGCGCGGAAAGTGTTGGAAACTGTCTCATGTTCGTGACTCCTGGTCTTTGTTCTGTAGACCGGTGTAGGCCTGATAAGGCACAGCGCCAGCAGGCACCGCGCCTTATCTCGCCGTATCCGGTCTACGGCACCACCACGCGTTAGCCTGAAATCTGCTCCATCGCCTGCAGAATACGTTTATCCGAGATGGGATATGGCGTGCCAAGCTGCTGGGCAAAGTAGCTGACACGCAGCTCTTCTATCATCCAGCGGATCTCTTTGACATCATCATCTTCACGCCGCGCAGGCGGCAGTTTATTGAACCACTGCTGCCAGGCCTGCTGCACGCTATCCACTTTCAGCATCTGCGCCCGATCGCGGTGCGGATCAATTGCCAGTTTCTCCAGCCGTTTTTCAATGGCCTGCAAATAACGCAAAGTATCGCCCAAACGTTTGAAGCCGTTGCCGGTGACAAATCCACGGTACACCAGCCCGCCCATTTGCGATTTGATATCCGAAAGCCCCAGCGCCATGGTCATATCCACACGCCCTTTCAGACGTTTGTTGATGTTAAATACCGCCGTCAGGATCTGTTCGACCTGCTTCGCAATATCGACCACCGTGTCATTCAGCTCAGCCCGCACTTTTTCGTGCAACGCCGCAAAGCCCTCTTCCGTCCACACCGGGCCGCCGTGAGCGTCGATAAGTCTATCCACACCGCAGGAAATACAGTCGTCAATCAAATCCAGCACTTTGCCATACGGGTTAAAATACAGCCCCAGCTTCGCTTTGTTGGGCAGCTTCTCGTGTAAATATTTGATTGGTGATGGAATATTCAGCAGTAACAGACGGCGTAAACCGCACCACATCGCTTGCTGTTGCTCCAGCGGATTATCAAACAGTTTGATGGCAACGCTGTCTCGTTCATCCACCAGCGCTGGCCATGCTTTCACTTTATAGTTGCCGCGTTTTTGCTCGTAACTTTCCGGCAGTTGACCAAAGCTCCAGATGTGCAGGCCGCTCTGTTCGATACCATCATCTGCCACCGCAGACAGCGTTTCCTGGACTTTACCCTTCAACGCATCTTTCAGAGCCTGCAGTGAGCGTCCTTCCTGCAGCTTTTTGTTCTTATCGTCGACCACCCGGAACGTTATTTTCAGATGATCGGGCACCTGATCCCAGTGCCAGTCTTCACGGTCAACGGTGACGCCGGTCATCCGGCGCAGTTCACGCTCCAGCGAATCCAGCAGCGGCAGTTCCAGCGGTGTCACACGCCCCAAAAACGCTTCTGCATAGTTCGGTGCCGGCACAAAGTTACGTCGTACCGGTTTTGGCAGTGATTTAATCAGCGCAATCACCAGTTCACGACGCAGCCCCGGGATTTGCCATTCAAAACCGCTCTCTTCAACCTGGTTTAGTAACGGCAGCGGAATATGCACGGTCACGCCATCCGCATCAGCACCGGGTTCAAACTGGTAGCTTAACCGCAATTTGAGATTGCCCTGATGCCAGAAGTTCGGGTAATCCAGCTTGCTGATTTTCTCCGCGCCCTCTTTGATAAGCATACTCTTTTCAAAGTTGAGCAGATCCGGTGTCTCGCGGCTGACCTTCTTCCACCAGCTATCAAAGTGGCGGGCGGAAACCACATCATGGCTGATGCGCTGGTCGTAAAACTCAAACAGCGTCTCATCATCGACCAGAATATCGCGACGACGCGATTTATGTTCCAGCTCTTCCACTTCCGCACGCAGCTTGAGGTTGTCACGGAAAAACGCATGCCGCGTCTGCCAGTCACCTTCCACCAATGCATGGCGAATAAACAGTTCACGCGATAGTGCAGGATCGATCTGGCTGTAGTTCACCTTACGGGCGGCAACAATCGGTAAGCCGTAAACAGTGACTTTTTCTGTCGCCATCACCGCCCCCTGGGCACGCTCCCAGTGCGGTTCACTGTACGAACGTTTTATCAGATGCTGGGCAACTGGCTCCACCCACTCGGGATCGATTCGCGCGGCAATGCGTCCCCACAAACGGCTGGTTTCCACCAACTCTGCAACCATTGTCCACTTCGGCGGTTTTTTGAATAAACCGGAACCTGGGAAGATCGAGAAACGGGCATTACGCGCACCGGTAAATTCCTGTTTATCCGCATCTTTCATCCCGATATGCGACAGTAATCCGGTCAGCAACGCAACGTGGATTTCCCGGTACTCAGCAGGTTCGCTATTGACCGGAATACCTAACTCTTTCACGACCTGACGCAGTTGCGTGTAGATATCCTGCCATTCGCGCACGCGCAGATAGTTAAGGAAATCAACCTTACACTGACGGCGGAACTGGTTCGATGACAGCGCCTTTTGTTGCTCGCCGAGGTAATTCCACAAATTTACAAACGCAAGGAAATCAGACTCTTTGTCGTGGAAGCGGCGGTGTTTCTCGTCGGAAGCCTGTTGCTTATCCATAGGGCGTTCACGCGGGTCCTGAATGGACAGCGCCGAGGTAATGATCATCGCCTCACGTACGCAGCCATGTTTCTGCGCTTCCAGCACCATACGCGCCAGGCGTGGGTCCACTGGCAATTGCGACAACTGACGGCCCAACGGCGTCAGTTTATAAGCGGTTTGCTGCTCGTCGGTGGTAATCGCACCTAGCTCTTCGAGCAGGCGCACACCATCCTGAATATTGCGTTTATCCGGGGCTTCAACAAACGGGAATGCGGCAATATCCCCCAGACCCAGCGCCGTCATTTGCAGAATAACGGACGCCAGATTGGTACGCAGAATTTCCGGGTCGGTAAACTCCGGACGTGACAGGAAATCATCTTCTGAATAGAGACGAATACAGATCCCTTCCGATACACGACCACAGCGACCTTTACGCTGGTTCGCAGAGGCCTGCGACACGGGTTCAATCGGCAAGCGCTGCACTTTGGTTCGGTAGCTGTAGCGGCTGATACGCGCCGTTCCCGGGTCAATCACATATTTGATACCCGGAACAGTCAGTGAGGTTTCTGCCACGTTAGTGGCCAACACAATGCGCCGTCCGCTGTGCGACTGGAACACACGGTTCTGCTCACTGTTGGAGAGGCGGGCGTACAGCGGCAACACTTCGGTATGACGTAAATCCAGTTTGTTCAGTGCATCAGCGGTATCGCGAATTTCACGTTCACCACTCATGAAGATCAGAATGTCACCCTGACTTTCACGTCCCAGTTCATCAACGGCATCGAAAATTGCCTGCAACTGGTCGCGTTCGGTGTCATCCGCATCTTCAACAATCGGACGATAGCGTACTTCTACTGGATACGTTCGACCGGAGACTTCGATAATTGGCGCATTATTGAAATGTTTTGAAAAGCGCTCCGGATCGATAGTCGCCGAGGTGATGATAATTTTCAGATCTGGACGGCGCGGCAGAAGCTCTTTCAGATAGCCAAGCAGAAAGTCAATGTTCAGGCTACGTTCGTGCGCTTCATCGATGATGATGGTGTCGTACTGCATCAGCATCCGATCCTGCTGGATTTCCGCCAGCAGAATACCGTCCGTCATCAGCTTAACCATGGTGTTATCGCTGACATGATCGCTAAAGCGGACTTTATAGCCGATACAGCCACCCGGCTCAGTGTGTAGCTCTTCAGCAATACGATTAGCGACGGTACGTGCGGCAAGGCGACGCGGTTGGGTATGGCCGATCAGCCCCTTCACCCCTCGCCCCAGCTCCATACAAATTTTTGGTAGCTGTGTGGTCTTACCTGAACCGGTCTCCCCGGCAACAATCACTACCTGATGGTCGCGAATGGCTTCCAGAATATCCTGTTTTTTCTGGCTGACAGGCAGGTTTTCCGGGTAGGTAATTGTCGGTCGAGCAGCTTCACGCAGCACAACCTTACCGGCTGCCTGGTCAATCTCTTTTGCCATCTCCTGGTAAATGGCCTGTTGTGCATCAGGATTTTTAACCTTCTTCACGCCGTGCAGGCGACGAGAAAAACGCTGTCTGTCGCGCAGCATCAGCGATTCCAGCTGTTGCTGCAGGATGTTGAAGGTTAATTTTTGTTGTTCTGTCATAGCGTTAGAGGGCAGTGCTCTGCCGGGTTAAATCTCTTGTAGATGATGGGTATAGAGTACCACATCGGCACTTTTCATGTGTTGTTCAATAATTTCGAACATAGGATTCGATATATTGCGCTATCACTGCGGCAGGATTGTGAATAAAGTGTCAACAAGCAACGGGGCACATCCCCTTCAAACACATAAAAGGAAACACCCATGAGCAAGGTATTAGTTCTTAAATCCAGTATTCTGGCAGGGTACTCTCAGTCTGGTCAGTTGTCTGATTATTTTGTTGAACAGTGGCGTGAAAAGCACTCTGCTGACGAAATCACCGTCCGTGACCTGGCTGCAAATCCTGTTCCGGTACTGGATGGCGAACTGGTGGGTGCGATGCGCCCGAGCGATACCCCGCTGACACCACGTCAACAAGAAGCACTGGCGCTGTCTGATGAGCTGATCGCTGAGCTGAAAGCGCATGATGTGATTGTTATCGCCGCGCCGATGTATAACTTCAACATCCCAACGCAGCTGAAAAACTACTTCGACCTGATTGCCCGTGCTGGCGTAACCTTCCGTTACACCGAGAAAGGCCCGGAAGGTCTGGTAACCGGAAAACGTGCTATCGTGCTGACCAGCCGTGGTGGTATCCATAAAGATACGCCGACCGACCTGATCACCCCGTATCTGAATGTGTTCCTGGGCTTTATCGGTATCACCGACGTGAACGTCGTCTTCGCGGAAGGTATTGCTTACGGTCCGGAAGTGGCATCTAAAGCACAGTCCGATGCAAAAGCGGCAATCGACAGCGTCGTCGCTGCCTGATGATTGACCCTCTCACCATCCGGTGGGAGGGTACTTACTTCTTTGCCTGCTTCCCATGAATGCGATTAATATCACGCCAGATAGTTGCATAATCCCTGCACTTCGCCAGATTCTCTTCCCAGCAATGCAGTAAAAATTGTTCCGGCTCCGCGACATCCCGGCTTAACAGCTTGAATACCCAACGATTCCAGACATACCACTTAAAAAGCCACATGATTTCACTCCAGTGACGCGACCGGAGAGGAACTATATCAACATCGATATCATGCCGTGTGGCAACTATTGCGATGTCGATGAATAATTCAAGTGAATGCAATACTTGCCAGCCCGGCTCAGAAATGCATTATTCTTTCCTTAACCATTTGCCATTTATGCCCTGTACATACTCGCCGGGTTTGGCGCGAGCAACCAGTTTTTGCCCGGCCATTTTTGCCACTTCATCTGGCGGAATATTGTTGCTTTCAGCCAGTTGTTGGTAACTGGCGTTGCGCGCTTTATTAATCTCATTCACCAGCGCCTGCGTTTCAGCATCCGTTTTCAGCGCGACAAGATAGCCGTTAAGCGTTTCACCTACCCGTCCCTGGGTTCTGGCTTCATTCAGCGTCAATGCCCACACGTTGCCGCTCAAAAAACTAAACGCCACCAGGATCGCTACAAGCTGTTTTTTCATCGTGACCTCAGAACAGATCGCTGCGCGATTTCAGTAAACTCTCGACGTCTTTATCCACTTTGATATGGATCTCGTGCTCGATTTTGACGTTCATATTGATAGTGATGGGCTCTTTAGGCGCAGCCACTTCGATTCTGGGGGTACACCCCACCAGCAGAGATGACGCAAGCAGGCCCAGCATGGCAGCTCTCATTTTCATTGTTGTTCCTCACATTCCTTGCCTTCCGGGCAATGGGTTTCTGGCAGCGCCGCATTTTGCTCAAGCCATGCCTGTAAATTGTCACCAAAACGCAAACTGCGCCATAACGTAAATACGTTTTCCTCATGGGTGTAATTCAAATTAACGGTACCCACTTTTCCATCCACCCGGCTATTCCCCGTGACGCTTGACTGCATAGTTAAAACACCCAGGTTATCCAGATTTATTTTCGTCCAGGAATGCGTTATTTCCATATAACGTAACCAGTTAATCGCCGCGCCGGCTGCCATGTTATCTTTGACAACGGCATCCGCAGTGTCTTTATCAATACGTAACGTCATTGGTCCTGGGTTGGTCAACCATCCGTCTTTGATAATCCACTTTTCGTTATTCAGCCATAACGGTAACGCACCGCTGACCGGACCTGACATAGCAAACTGCTTCGGATTTACCGCACTGATGAGTTCGCTGGAGGAGATATTTTGCACCCGTAACAATGCCGGATCGTGCTGCGGCATACGCAGTTGTTGCATAACCACTTTGCCACCCAGCAGTTCGGCGCTGACATCGCTTAACAGTAGCGGATTGTCTTCACTCCAGGGATATCCGCCCTGCAGATCGGCGGTGATGTTTGTCGCAGCAACCTGATTCACAACTTCCGCAATACGTAATGATACCGGCCCCCGCGTACCCAGTTGCCATGCGCCTTCGCTAAAACGAAACGGCAGCACAAAATCGACACCGTTAATTTGGTTATCAGGCATCCAGGCACTGCCACCTTTCAGTACGCCGTGCCCCCCCGCCTCAAAGCCCTGCTCCGGCGCGGCAGAGAATGCCACCTGCGCATACAGTTCACCTTCGCGCAGATTCATTTTCCAGTCTGGGGGTACCAATGGCTGGAAAACGGTGAGTGATTGTTTTGGCCACCAGGCCTGACCACGCAGGCGGATCCCATCCCAGCGCCCATTCAACTGTACAGGACCTATTGCTCCGGCATGAAGTTGACCTTTGAACTGGAAAATCGTCGGATCAGTCCCTTCGACGCTGAACTTCAGCGTTGAAGGGGGCAAGACGCTGCCCCCGCTAAAGAGCGTATTTCCGGCATCGAGCGAAAGCGCACCGCTAAACGTCGGTTTTTCGGCATCACGGACCCACACGATCGGCGCATCCATCACCAGACGCGGTTTTTCCACCGTCATGGTGCCGTATTGCAGATGGTCAAATCCGGTCGAGAGGTCGAAAAGTCTCAAGGTGTTGTCGTGCCACTCCCCTTTGCCAGCGACATCCCAAAGCGCATGCATCGGTGTAAAACTGCCTTTGCCCCAATACCGCCACTGCCAACGGCCGGCATCAGGAAGAAAATCATTTGCCAGACCATCAAGGTGTAACTCAAAGCCCCCCATCTGGTTTTCATGCGCTCGTAAAATGGCCTGCAGACGCCCATCCACACCGCGCTGTGTCACTTTAACGCCAGCCAATGGCCAGCGAATTTCGTCAATATCGAGTGAGTCGATAACTCGACCACGGGAGCGCAACAATGCACCAGGTTCAAACGCCAGTTGCGGATCGTTCAGGCTGCCGGTGAGCCTTGCTGGTAACATGGCGTAGAAAATCAGATCGCCTTGTTTGGCTTCGCCGGTTAACTGCAACGGCATTTCGCTGTTATCCATGTTGAGCTTGCCGGGCCCCAGGGTTAACACCGCATTCCCTTTGCCGGCTTCACCTTGCGTCAGAATATTCAGACGCCCACTCACCACGGCATTTTCCAGACCGGCCTGCCAGTTTTCGACTTTCACCCCCAGACGCCCACTTAACGGGAACCCCTGATAAGGCCAGTTCCAGCGACCGTCACTGATAGTCAGTTGCTGACGCGTGATTTCCCACGGCAGATCGAGAAGCGGATCGGCCGCATCCCGTGCCATCACGATCAGTTGTCCGCTATTTTCCTGCCATTCCAGCTCCGCATCCACAAGCGTTGGCTCCTGCGGTAAACTGAGCGTTGCGACCGTATGCCCGCTCACTGGCAGTCCGTCAGGAACCAGCGGCATCGTAAATTCCCCAACCAGTTTTACCGGCGGTTGCCCTTCAAACGCCGCAACGTCCAGTTCATTTACCGTCAGATTTTGTCCATGCAGGCGCCCCTGGAATTTAACCTTTTCCCCCTGGTAGCGAAGCTGCTGAATAGACGATGTTAACGAAAGTGACAGTTTGCCCTGCCACTCCTGCCATGGGGAGAGAACAACGTTATCGATGTTAATCCAGGTATTGGGCAGCATCGATTGCCATTCCGCCAATGTTTTAGGTGCGACGGGTGAGGGTTGCGCCTGCGGCAGTTTGGCCAGGCAAGCAGAATCCAGTTCAATGGTCTTGACGTTCAACAACCAACGACTCGGATGCGACAGTTCGGCCTGAGTAATACGTGCTAACGGGCAATCATCGACCAGATAACGAAGTTCCGGGATATACAGTCCGTGTCGGGTCAGCCGTGGACTCTCATCCAGCGCGATACGCGTACCTACCGGTAGCCAAACACCCACCAGCGTAGGCACCCACAAACCGAGTGTCATCAGCAGCGTCAGCGGCATGAGAATCAATAATAAGAGGAGTGCCAGAACGGCTTTATATTTACCCTTCATGGGTAGTTAATATCCTGATTTAGCGAAAATTTAAGCCGGTTTAGGCTTGTATTGTGGCATGTTTAACTAAACATGCCCACATTAAGAATAGATGCTCCCGAAAGATATGTCGTTTTTATAGAACGCAGAACAGTCACAAAGAAACTGATAAATCAATAAGATGGAGATTAGTTACATCTGTTCAGGACGGCTATGACAGTGATGCTTCAATCAATACCTTACATTGCAAAATGATAGATTTACAGTGAGTGAGATTAGAATGCCCTGCTGTGCGTCTGTTGCCAAACAAAGGGGTTGTATGAATCATTCGCAAAGAGAAACGCTATGCGCCAGTCTGCCGTTAAACCCACTGCTGGACGCTGAACTGGCAGGTTATCAATGGGCGCGGAATAATGTCGGTCTGTCCGGGGCGGCAATTTATCACTTATATGGCAAGGCTGATGCGCCAGAGTTATTTCTAAAGCATGGCAAAGGCACCGTTGCAAATGATATCACCGATGAAATGGTCAGACTCAACTGGCTGCAGGCCTATATGCCTCTGCCCACCATCAATCATTTTAGCCGTACGGCTGATGAAGCGTGGCTTCTGACAACAGCAATCAGTGGAAAAACCGCTTTTCAGATGCTGGAAGACTATCCTGATGACCGTGGCGATATTGTTGATGCGCTGGCAGTATTCCTGCGTCGATTACATGCCATTCCAGTCAGCCACTGCCCTTTTAACAGCGACTACCCGTTTCGTCTCTCATTAGCCCATACACGAATGGTCAACGGTCTGGTAGATACCGATGATTTTGATGATGAACGTCATGACTGGTCTGCTGAACAAGTCTGGGATGCAATGCATGACCGTTTGCCATTTCCTCCCGATCCCGTTGTGACGCATGGCGACTTCTCGCTTGATAACATTATTTTTGCTGATGGCCGCGTGATGGGTTGTATTGACGTTGGTCGAGTAGGTATTGCCGATCGTTACCAGGACCTTGCGATCCTCTGGAGTTGTCTCGGGGAATTTTCACTGTCTTTACAGCAACGACTTTTTCAAACATATGGTATTTCCCACCCAGACAGTAACAAAGTGCAGTTTCATTTGATGCTCGATGAGTTTTTTTAAACGGTACGTCTGCAATGTGAAGACGTACCGTTGATCCATACCTGACTCCGCCTAAATGGGCCAAAAAAAACAACCAAAAACCGCATGCAGTCTGGCATGAGTGAAATCAGTTGTTGAAATTGAAGAACCTGCCCACACTAACAACAGATGCGCTGGAATTTTTCATTACGTCTTTGACTATCAATAATTTTTTATATTTTGTAAAATAATTTGAATTGGATTGATGTGACGTCAAAATCACTGGAGAAAGTCTTATGAAACTCGCCATCTATAGTACAAAACAGTACGACAAAAAGTATCTGCAGCAGGTTAACGAGGCTTTTGGTTTTGAACTTGAATTTTTTGACTTTTTGTTGACGGAAAAGACAGCCAAAACAGCCCACGGTTGCGAAGCCGTGTGTATCTTCGTGAATGACGATGGCAGCCGCCCTGTTCTGGAAGAGCTGAAAAAGCACGGTGTGAAATACATCGCGCTGCGCTGCGCCGGGTTCAATAACGTCGATCTGGACGCCGCGAAAGAGTTGGGCTTGCAGGTTGTACGTGTTCCTGCCTATTCACCTGAAGCCGTCGCCGAACATGCAATCGGTATGATGATGACGCTGAACCGCCGTATCCATCGTGCTTATCAGCGTACTCGTGACGCCAATTTCTCACTTGAAGGTCTGACGGGTTTCACCATGTACGGCAAAACTGCCGGGGTGATTGGTACAGGTAAAATCGGTATTGCTGCACTGCGGATCCTGAAAGGGTTTGGTATGCGCCTGCTGGCGTTTGATCCGTATCCCAGCGCCGCCGCCCTTGAGTTAGGGGTTGAATATGTCGATCTTAAAACACTGTTTGCAGAGTCTGATGTTATTTCCCTGCACTGCCCGTTAACACCGGAAAATTATCATCTGCTCAATCACGAAGCCTTTGAGCAAATGAAAAATGGCGTGATGGTCATCAACACCAGCCGTGGTGCGCTGATTGATTCTCAGGCAGCAATCGACGCGCTGAAAAACCAGAAAATCGGTTCACTGGGTATGGACGTGTATGAAAATGAACGTGACCTGTTCTTTGAAGATAAGTCCAATGACGTGATTCAGGATGATGTGTTCCGTCGTTTGTCAGCCTGCCATAACGTCCTGTTCACCGGGCATCAGGCATTCCTGACTGCCGAAGCGTTGACCAGCATTTCTGAAACAACCTTGCAGAATCTGGCTCAAATCGCCAAAGGCGAAACCTGCCCGAACGCCCTCTTCTAATCATACCGCTCCCCTGCTTCCAGGGGAGCATTTTCAGATAACCCCCGATGATAAATCTGGCGATATCATTATCATCATGAATGTAATCCCGTCACGAACGTAGAGAAAGTTAATGAAGAAAATTGTCACGCTGATTGCGCTCAGCATGCTTATGGCTGGCTGTGTGAGCAATGGAAAAATTTCCGTCAATCGCGAACAGTTACAGCACCACCGTTTTGTTCTACAGAGCGTCAATGGCAAGCCGGTAACCGTCGCCAATAACCCACCCGAATTAAGTTTCGGCGAAAATATGACGGTATCGGGAAAAATGTGTAATCAGTTCCACGGTCAGGGCAAGCTGTCCGACGGAGAATTGAAAGTGAAAGACATGGCAATGACACGCATGATGTGCGCCGATCCACAGCTTAACGCGCTCGACGGCATCGTCAGCGAGATGTTTAAGCAAGGCGCACAGGTCGATCTGACTGCTGACCAGTTAACACTGGCTACGGCAGAACAAACGTTGACGTTTAAACTGGCGGATTTAATGTAATAAAAGCAGTGGCTCAATAATTCCCACAGCTTCCGGCGGCAAGCGACTGCTCACTACAGCGTTTGCCGTTGGGTAATGCACACATCCCGATGGCAGAACCATCCAGTTGACGAGCAACGGATAGCGAACCGCCAATCATGGCACAGTTGGCTTCTCCGGAGCTGGACATTGCGGCCTTCATGCCCGGTGCAACGTGCGCAGCCGTTGCCTGCTGAACAGGTTCACTGCTGCAAGCCGATAATAACAACGCGGCACACCCTACCCAAAACGCTGCGCGCATCTTACTCCCCTCTGAATATTAACCAAACGACACAGCCATAAATAATAGGCAGCGGAAACACTGCCGTCGAGAGGCAAAATGCGCATTTATGCGTGCTGTTTACATTTTCTGGCAATTTTTTGGCTACTCCTTTGATCAAACCATTCATTCTGTTTATTCCAGGGACACAAAAGCGAAAATGTGCCTGAAAGCCTTTTGCTAAAATAAAAGGATAATTACAGGACTCGCTACTGTTTTGCGTGTCCCTCTTTTTGCGCAATGTAAGGGTGTCAGTATGCAAACAATTGACGGTAATGGTGCGGTTGCTTCGGTTGCCTTTCGTACCAGCGAGGTTATCGCCATCTACCCGATTACGCCGAGTTCGACGATGGCAGAACAGGCAGACGCCTGGGCCGGGAACGGACTTAAAAACGTCTGGGGAGATACCCCTCGCGTCGTAGAAATGCAGTCAGAAGGCGGCGCAATCGCGACCGTTCACGGCGCATTGCAGACCGGTGCGCTCTCAACGTCATTTACCTCATCGCAGGGTCTGCTGTTGATGATCCCAACGCTGTACAAGCTGGCCGGTCAGTTGACGCCATTTGTGCTGCACGTTGCCGCGCGTACCATTGCTACTCATGCGCTGTCTATCTTCGGTGACCATTCCGACGTAATGGCCGTGCGCCAGACAGGCTGCGCCATGCTCTGTGCCAGCAGCGTCCAGGAAGCACAGGATTTCGCACTGATTTCACAAATTGCCACGCTGAAAAGTCGCGTCCCTTTTATTCATTTCTTTGATGGTTTCCGCACATCGCATGAAATCAATAAAATTGTGCCGCTGGCCGATGACACGATCCTCAGCCTGATGCCGCAAGCTGAAATTGATGCACATCGGGCTCGTGCGCTTAATCCAGAGCATCCGGTTATTCGCGGGACGTCTGCCAACCCGGACACTTACTTCCAGTCACGCGAAGCGACGAACCCATGGTACAACGCGGTTTACGATCACGTAGAACAGGCGATGAACGATTTCGCCACGGCGACAGGTCGTCAGTACCAGCCATTTGAGTATTACGGTCATCCACAGGCGGAGCGTGTCATTATCTTGATGGGTTCCGCGATTGGTACCTGCGAAGAAGTCGTCGAAGAGTTACTTGCTCGTGGAGAGAAAGTTGGCGTCCTGAAAGTTCGGCTGTTCCGCCCCTTCTCCGCCAGACATTTACTGCAGGCATTACCAGAAACGGCGCGTAGCGTTGCCGTTCTGGATCGCACCAAAGAGCCCGGCGCCCAGGCAGAGCCGTTGTATCTGGATGTGATGACCGCGTTGGCAGAAGCCTTTAACTGCGGCGAGCGGGAAACATTACCACGCGTCATTGGCGGGCGTTACGGGCTTTCTTCTAAAGAGTTTGGCCCGGACTGCGTGATGGCGGTATTTAATGAACTGAGCAGCGCTAAGCCCAAATCGCGTTTTACGGTCGGTATTTATGACGACGTCACCAATTTGTCGCTGCCTCTGCCAGAAAATACCCTGCCCGGTACCGCCAAACTCGAAGCGCTGTTCTATGGTCTGGGCAGCGACGGCAGCGTATCGGCCACCAAAAACAATATCAAGATTATCGGTAACTCCACGCCGTGGTACGCGCAGGGTTATTTCGTCTATGATTCGAAAAAAGCAGGTGGCCTGACTGTTTCTCACCTGCGCGTCAGTGAGCAACCTATCCGTTCGGCGTATCTGGTATCGCAGGCTGATTTTGTCGGCTGCCATCAGTTGCAGTTTATCGATAAATATCAAATGGCCGAACGTCTGAAGCCTGGCGGTATTTTCCTGCTCAATACGCCGTACAGCGTGGATGAAGTCTGGACTCGCCTGCCACAGGAAGTTCAGGCGGTTCTGAACCAGAAGAAAGCCCGTTTCTATGTGATTAATGCGGCCAAAATCGCACGTGAGTGCGGTCTGGCCGCGCGTATTAACACCGTCATGCAAATGGCGTTCTTCCATCTGACGCAAATCTTACCCGGTGACAGCGCCCTGGCTGAATTGCAGGGCGCCATAGCCAAAAGCTATAGCAGCAAAGGTCAGGATCTGGTTGAACGTAACTGGCAGGCGCTGGCGCTGGCACGTGAATCCGTCGCCGAGGTGGCACTGCAACCGGTTGATCCGCACAGCGCCAACCGTCCGCCGGTAGTTTCTGATGCCGCGCCTGATTTTGTAAAAACCGTGACAGCAGCGATGCTCGCAGGTCTCGGCGATGCCCTGCCCGTTTCAGCGTTACCACCGGACGGTACCTGGCCGATGGGAACCACGCGTTGGGAAAAACGCAATATCGCCGAAGAAATTCCTATCTGGAAAGAAGAATTGTGTACACAGTGTAACCATTGCGTTGCCGCCTGTCCGCACTCGGCCATCCGTGCCAAAGTGGTCTCACCAGAAGCGATGGAAAGCGCCCCTGCCAGCCTGCATTCGTTGGATGTGAAATCACGCGATATGCGCGGTCAGAAGTACGTACTGCAGGTTGCACCTGAAGATTGCACCGGCTGTAATCTGTGCGTCGAAGTGTGCCCTGCGAAAGATCGCCAGAATCCTGAGATCAAGGCCATCAATATGATGTCTCGCCTTGAACACGTTGAAGAAGAAAAAGTGAATTATGACTTCTTCCTCAATCTGCCGGAGATCGATCGCAGCAAGCTGGAACGCATTGATATCCGAACGTCTCAGCTGATTACCCCGCTGTTTGAATATTCCGGAGCCTGTTCCGGTTGCGGTGAAACGCCGTATATCAAACTCCTTACGCAGTTGTACGGCGATCGTATGCTGATCGCCAACGCCACTGGCTGTTCATCAATTTATGGCGGTAACCTGCCCTCAACGCCGTATACCACCGATGCTAATGGCCGTGGACCGGCGTGGGCGAACTCACTGTTTGAAGATAACGCCGAGTTTGGTTTGGGCTTCCGTCTGACGGTAGATCAGCATCGTGTGCGCGTCATGCGTTTACTGGAACAGTTTGCCGACAAAATCCCGGCAGAGCTGAATGACGCCCTGCACGCGGAGGCAACACCAGAAGTCCGTCGTGAGCAAGTTGCAGCGTTGCGCCAGCATCTGCAGGGTGTCGAAGGCGCACAGCAGTTACTGACCGACGCCGATGCGCTGGTGGAGAAATCCATCTGGCTGATTGGTGGTGATGGCTGGGCCTATGACATAGGCTTTGGTGGTCTGGACCATGTCTTAAGCCTGACCGAGAACGTTAACATTCTGGTACTGGATACCCAGTGTTACTCCAACACTGGCGGGCAAGCGTCAAAAGCCACGCCGCTCGGTGCCGTGACTAAATTCGGCGAGCATGGTAAACGCAAGGCCCGCAAGGATCTTGGTGTCAGTATGATGATGTACGGTCATGTATACGTGGCGCAGATCTCGTTGGGCGCACAGTTAAACCAGACGGTGAAAGCAATTCAGGAAGCGGAGTCTTATCCGGGCCCGTCGCTGATTATTGCGTACAGCCCTTGCGAAGAACATGGCTACGATCTCGCGCTGAGTCACGATCAGATGCGTCAGCTCACCGCAACCGGGTTCTGGCCATTGTATCGCTTTGACCCGCGTCGTGCAGACGAAGGCAAATTACCGCTGGCATTGGATTCTCGTCCACCGTCAGACGCGCTGGCTGAAACATTGCTTAATGAGCAACGATTCCGTCGTCTGAATGCGCAACAACCCGAGGTTGCGGAGCAACTGTGGAAAGACGCAACGGCTGACTTGCAAAAACGCTACGATTTCCTGGCGCAATTGGCAGGAAAAGCAGAAAAGAACAGTACTGATTAATACGCTCAGTTAGGTATTAACCTGGAGTCCAAAAAAAAGCCCGAACAATTGTTCGGGCTTGTCAATTTATTCGCTGGGTAGTGGGCATTCCTGCCAACATACCAACGAAAATAAATTAAATCGTGACAATAAAGGCATATAACCTGCGCAGAATAACGCAATAACCCCCTCTTGTAT
>NZ_JANEWL010000007.1:0-79138 GCF_028069815.1 Citrobacter sp. Awk 2 | reverse complement strand
CTATTAAAGTGATAGGTAACACCGGAAAAATAAAACTGAAATTAGCGCTATACTTATCCTCGTTGAAGATTTGGGACGTAAACATCAAGAGGATATGAAATTATGAGTACCGCAAAACTGGTAAAAACAAAAGCATCTGCCCTCCTTTATACCCGCAACGATGTAACAGACAGCGATAAAAAAGCGACCGTTGAACTGCTGAATCAGCAGGTGATCCAATTCATCGACCTGTCACTGATCACCAAACAGGCACACTGGAATATGCGCGGCGCAAACTTTATTGCCGTACATGAAATGCTGGATGGTTTCCGGACTGCACTGACCGATCACCTCGATACCATGGCTGAGCGTGCCGTACAGTTAGGCGGTGTTGCACTGGGGACAACTCAGGTTATTAACAGCAAAACGCCACTGAAAAGCTACCCACTGGATATCCATAACGTACAGGACCACTTAAAAGAGCTGGCTGAACGTTATGCCGTGGTTGCTAACAGCGTACGTAAAGCGATAAGCGAAGCAAAAGACGAGGATACAGCAGATATCTTCACTGCAGCTTCCCGCGACCTCGACAAATTCTTGTGGTTTATCGAAGCGAATATCGAATAACAGACATATAAGAAATACCTATATTGCCCTCGCATTTGCGGGGGTTTTGCACTTCTATGGTGCATAACATTGATCGTTCGTCACTCCAAAGTAAATTATTTGTAATAATCACTTCACACAATCGTTAACGAAAGATTGTTTTATCAACAATTTTTACGCTAAATAGTCATACCGTTTGCACCACGCCCGTCACGCACCAAATGGGTGCCCTAAAACGGTGCAACCAGCCCGCTTTGCCCTACTTATTGTGCAACAAAATGAGACACCCTCTTTTTAAAACAATGAGTTGCAAAATTGGCACGATTTTTTCATTAAGCCATATGTTCTCGCAGGGGATCGCCCCGTGGATATAAAAGGAAATCCTATGAAGTCTGTATTAAAAGTTTCACTGGCTGCACTTACCCTGGCTTTTGCGGTGTCCTCCCATGCCGCAGATAAGAAACTCGTTGTCGCAACCGACACCGCCTTTGTTCCCTTTGAATTCAAACAGGGCGACAAATACGTTGGTTTTGATGTGGATCTGTGGGCTGCCGTCGCCAAAGAACTAAAGCTGGATTATGAACTGAAACCTATGGATTTCAGCGGCATCATCCCAGCCCTGCAAACTAAAAACGTCGATTTGGCGCTGGCTGGTATCACCATTACCGAAGAGCGTAAAAAAGCCATCGACTTCTCTGACGGCTACTACAAAAGCGGCCTGTTAGTGATGGTCAAAGCGAACAATAACGATGTGAAAAGCGTAAAAGATCTGGACGGTAAAGTCGTCGCAGTGAAAAGCGGTACCGGCTCAGTGGATTACGCAAAAGCGAACATCAAAACCAAAGACCTGCGTCAGTTCCCGAACATTGATAACGCGTATATGGAACTGGGTACCAACCGCGCAGACGCGGTACTGCACGATACACCAAACATTCTGTACTTCATCAAAACTGCCGGCAATGGTCAGTTCAAAGCTGTAGGTGATTCCCTGGAAGCGCAGCAGTACGGTATCGCCTTCCCGAAAGGCAGCGATGCACTGCGTGATAAAGTGAACGGCGCACTGAAAACGCTGAAAGAGAACGGCACTTACAACGAAATCTACAAAAAATGGTTCGGTACTGAACCTAAATAATAATCTACAGCGTAGCCCCGGCAGCGTGATGCTTACCGGGTCTACGCCAGCATTTTTGAGACCTGTAGGCCGGATAAGTACATCCGGTAAAACGGGCATTTGACTCTTTTCACCACGGTAACAGGAACGACATATGCAGTTTGACTGGAGTGCCATCTGGCCCGCCATCCCGCTTTTGATAGAAGGCGCCAAAATGACCCTGTGGATTTCAATCCTCGGTCTGGCTGGTGGTCTGATTATCGGGCTTGCAGCAGGTTTTGCGCGTACCTTCGGCGGTTGGATAGCCAACCATGTAGCGCTGGTCTTTATCGAAGTCATCCGCGGTACGCCAATCGTTGTACAGGTCATGTTTATCTACTTCGCCCTGCCAATGGCGTTTAACGATTTACGTATTGACCCCTTCAGTGCCGCTGTTGTCACCATCATGATTAACTCCGGTGCCTATATCGCGGAAATCACGCGTGGTGCGGTACTCTCAATCCATAAAGGATTCAGCGAGGCTGGCCTGGCGCTTGGGCTTTCACGCACGGAGACCATCCGCCACGTTATTTTACCTCTTGCGCTGCGTCGTATGCTGCCACCGCTGGGCAACCAGTGGATCATCAGCATCAAAGATACCTCGCTGTTCATCGTCATTGGCGTCGCGGAACTGACGCGTCAGGGTCAGGAAATCATTGCTGGTAACTTCCGCGCACTGGAAATCTGGAGCGCCGTTGCGGTGTTCTACCTGATCATTACGCTGGTGCTGAGCTTCATTCTGCGTCGTCTGGAAAGAAGGATGAAAATCCTGTGATTGAATTTAAAAACGTTTCTAAGCACTTTGGTCCAACCCAGGTGCTACACAACATCGATCTGAATATTAAACAAGGTGAAGTTGTGGTGATTATCGGGCCATCTGGCTCCGGTAAATCTACACTGCTGCGTTGCATTAACAAGCTGGAAGAAATTACCTCCGGTGACCTGATTGTTGATGGTCTGAAAGTCAACGATCCCAAGGTCGATGAACGGTTAATCCGCCAGGAAGCCGGGATGGTATTTCAGCAGTTCTATCTGTTCCCCCATCTGACTGCGCTGGAAAACGTCATGTTTGGCCCGCTACGCGTACGCGGGGCGAAAAAAGAACAGGCTGAAAAACTGGCCAAAGAGCTGCTGGCAAAAGTCGGTCTGGCCGAGCGTGCCCACCACTACCCTTCAGAGCTTTCCGGCGGTCAGCAGCAGCGTGTTGCCATTGCCCGTGCGCTGGCGGTGAAGCCGAAAATGATGCTGTTTGACGAGCCAACCTCGGCACTGGACCCGGAACTGCGTCATGAGGTTCTGAAAGTCATGCAGGACCTGGCGGAAGAAGGGATGACCATGGTGATTGTGACTCACGAAATTGGCTTCGCCGAAAAAGTGGCCTCACGCCTGATTTTCATCGATAAAGGACGTATTGCCGAAGATGGTAATCCGCAAGCCCTGATTGAAAATCCACCCAGCCAGCGTTTGCAGGAATTTTTACAGCACGTTTCCTGATGCCTGATACCTCCCTTCAGCCGGAAGGGAGGTTTTTCACCAGAATCCTCTCATTTCAATCCTCTCCCGCCCTGACATCTATACTTATCCTTTTGAATTTGTTTTCTCATGGGAGGAGTGATGCGCTGGTTCCTGTTCATCTTCTTTTGTCTTCTGAGCATGCCGACTCACGCGGTAACGATACCTGGCGTTCCCTCCCCGGCCCCAACCAGCCCGCAAGCTGGACCCACGACAGAACCCGATATCGAACAAAAAAAGGCGGCCTATGGCGCGCTGGCGGATGTACTGGAAAATGAGAGCTCACGCCAGGAGCTGATCGGTCAATTGCGCAAAGTAGCGGCCACGCCACCACCCGAACCGGTACCCACCATTGTCCCGCCGACGTTAACGGAAGAAAAAACGGTGCTGGAGAATGTCACGGATGTCAGCCGTCATTATGGTGAGGCTCTCTCAAGCCGTTTTGCCCAGCTGTATCGCAACATCACTGACGCCCCCCATAAAACCTTTAATCTGCAAACGTTCACGAATGCCCTGACCCATTTCCTTATGCTGGCGGCATCTGTTTTTGGCTTTTACTGGCTGATACGGCTTTGTGCACTTCCGCTGTATCGCAAAATGGGGCAATGGGCGCGACGGAAAAACCGCGAGCGCAGTAATTGGGTACAACTTCCCGCCATGATCATTGGCGCGTTCATTATCGATTTACTGCTGCTGGCGCTCACCTTGTTTGTCGGGCAGATATTGAGCGACCGAATGAATGCCGGTAGCCGCACGATTGCATTCCAGCAAAGCTTGTTTCTCAATGCCTTTGCACTGATTGAATTTTTTAAGGCCATTTTGCGCCTGATTTTTTGCCCGGCGGTGACAGAGCTGCGACCATTTAGCATTCAGGATGCAGGCGCACGCTACTGGAACCGGCGTCTGAGTTCATTAAGCAGTCTGATTGGTTACGGGCTTATTGTGGCGGTCCCCATTATCTCGAATCAGGTCAACGTACAGGTCGGCGCAATGGCTAACGTCATCATCATGCTGTGCATCACGCTGTGGGCGCTGTACCTGATTTTCAGAAACAAGAATGAGATAACCCAGCACTTACAGAATCTTGCTGAACGCTCTTTAGCCTTCTTTAGCCTGTTTATCCGTGCTTTTGCGCTGGTCTGGCATTGGCTGGCCAGCGCCTATTTCATTGTGTTGTTCTTCTTCTCACTCTTTGATCCGGGCAATAGTCTGAAATTCATGATGGGCGCAACGTTACGCAGTCTGGTGATCATCGGGATCGCCGCCTTTGTATCCGGCATGTTATCCCGTTGGATTGCCAAAACGATTACCTTGTCGCCGCACACGCAGCGCAGCTATCCGGAATTACAAAAGCGGCTAAATGGCTGGCTGTCAACGGCGTTAAGCGTGGCCAGGATCCTGACTGTGTGTGTCGCCGTTATGTTGCTACTCAACGCCTGGGGACTGTTCGACTTCTGGAACTGGCTGCATTACGGCGCGGGCGAAAAAACGGTCGATATTCTGATCCGCATCGCACTGATTCTCTTCTTCTCAGCTATCGGCTGGACGATCCTTGCCAGCCTGATTGAAAACCGCCTGGCTTCAGATATTCACGGTCGTCCGCTGCCCAGTGCGCGGACTCGCACGTTGTTGACGTTATTTCGCAACGCGCTGGCAGTGATCATCAGTACCATCACGATCATGATTGTATTGTCAGAGATTGGCGTCAATATTGCCCCATTACTGGCCGGGGCGGGGGCTCTGGGACTGGCGATCTCATTCGGATCACAGACACTGGTGAAGGATATTATTACTGGGATATTTATCCAGTTTGAAAACGGCATGAATACCGGCGATCTGGTCACTATCGGCCCGTTAACCGGCACGGTCGAACGCATGTCGATCCGCTCTGTTGGCGTACGCCAGGACACAGGGGCATACCACATCATCCCATGGTCCTCGATAACAACCTTCGCCAACTTCGTCCGTGGGATCGGATCGGTCGTTGCGAATTACGACGTCGACCGTCATGAAGATGCGGATAAAGCCAATCAGGCGCTGAAGGATGCGGTCGCTGCGGTGATGGAAAAGGATGATATTCGTGGGCTTATCATTGGCGAGCCGTCGTTTGCCGGGATTGTCGGTTTGACCAATACGGCATTCACCTTACGGGTCTCGTTTACCACCCTGCCGCTAAAGCAGTGGACGGTGCGTTTTGCGCTCGACAGCGAGGTGAAAAAACACTTCGATCAGGCCAACGTGCGCGCCCCGGTACAGACCTATCAGGTACTGCCTGCACCGGTGTCAGGCCCACAATCAACGGCAGCAGAACCGCTGCCGCCGAGCGAGCCCACGATTTAGCGTTGACGCGCCATAAAACGACGACGCTGATCGTTATCCATAAAGGTCCAGGCTATAAAGCGACTCTGCTTTTGCCCCTGGGCCATCTCTTTTTTAACCACTTTCACCGCGCCAGCATCGGTTAACGCATGGTACAACGGAGGCAGATTCTCACCCCGCGATACCAGAGTGGTGAACCACATCACCTGACGACCAAAGGCCTGGCTTTCTGCGATCATTTTCTTGATGAACGCCACTTCACCCCCTTCGCACCACAGTTCCTGCTGCTGGCCGCCAAAGTTCAACGCATCATCTTTGTCTTGCCCCAGATTGCGGCGTTTGCGCTCGCTTCCGGCACGGGCAGAGGCAGCAGAATCATGGAATGGCGGATTACACAACGTGGCTTCGTACTGCTCATTCTTGTGAATAATGCCGTTGAAGATAGCCGAAGCATCTTTCTGACGACGCAGACGAATCGCCCGGGTTAAGCCCGGGTTGCCATTGATGATTGCCTGAGCGCTGCTAAACGCTTCGCTACTGGTTTCGCTGCCGGTAAAACGCCAGCCGTATTCATGCACGCCGATCAGTGGATAAATGCAGTTCGCCCCTACCCCAACATCCAGCACGCTGGCATTTGCAGGGATGGTTCCGGTGGTTTCACCCAACAGGTCGGCCAGATGGTGAATGTAGTCCGCACGACCCGGAACCGGCGGGCACAGGAAACCTTCCGGGATATCCCAGTTTGCCACCGCATAATAATGCGCCAACAGTGCTTTATTGAGCGCCTTCACTGCCTGCGGATTCGCAAAATCAACACTCTGCTCGCCGCCTGGCGTGAGGGTGAGAAATTGCGTCAGCTCGGGGGTAACCTGGCATAACGTCGCAAGATCATAACGGCCATTGTGGCGGTTGCGTGGATGTAATCCCGGTTTCTGGGGGGGCATAGCATTCTCCTTTTAACAGCGGCGTAAGATACCCGCATAACGCCACGGGGTAAACATACACAGCAGGGAAATTTCATTTTTTATGCGAATTACATCGTTCAAAAAACAGCCTGTTGTTGGTCGATTTTTTGCGGCAAATACCCTGCAATGACGACCTAAACTTATCAGGCACGATCTGTTGTTTCTCAGAGGATATCATCATGAAGAAATGCCTCACATTCCTTGCCGCTACCGTACTTACCGGCATGACATTTGCGACTTTTGCTGCACAGCCCAATACCAGTCCTGCCACCGGTCCACTACAAGCCTCCGGTACGATTTCCGTGAGCGGAGCATCAAGCCTGGATGACCTCGAAGGTAAGCTGGCAGAAAAAGCGAAAGAGCAAGGCGCGAAAGGCTTTGTGGTTAATTCCGCTGGCGGTAAAAATCAAATGTACGGTACAGCAACTATCTATAAGTAACTCTCCCTCAGCTTAACTGCATTCACCCTGAATGCAGTTTGCTGTTCTCTTCTTCCTGAAAGCTTCCGCTTGAATTGTAACCACCATGTTGGAATTTTGAATTCAATGTAAATAAATGTATTTATTTTTGAAGTAATGAATGCTAAAACGTCGCACTTATTGATAATGCTTATCAAAATTATTATCAATTACGCATTTCATTCAGGCGAGACCTGCAGGGTATAACGTCCACAGAGATGTCCCTTCGTTTGAGTGAAACCTTCTACTCAAAAATAATAAGTCATTCATCAACATGGATAAAAATCGCAATCTGCCGTCTTGTAGTTTTCATTCGCTCACCTTCTTTGCCGGCCTGTGTATTGGCTTGTCTCCAGTAGCCCAGGCCGTCGCCGCAGGTTCACAAGAGACAAAGCAGGAAGATACGCTGGTCGTTGAAGCGGCCAAGCCCTCGCTGTATGCCCCAACGCACTCTGCCGACCCGAAGTTCTCTCGTCCGGTGGCTGACACCACTCGCACCATGACAGTGATTTCTGAGCAGGTTATTAAGGATCAGGGGGCAACCAATCTTACTGATGCGTTGAAAAACGTGCCCGGTGTTGGTGCATTTTTTGCGGGTGAAAATGGTAATTCCACCACCGGCGATGCGGTGTATATGCGAGGAGCTGACACCTCAAACAGCATTTATATCGACGGTATTCGTGATATTGGTAGCGTCACGCGTGACACCTTCAATACGGAACAGGTTGAAGTGATTAAAGGGCCTTCCGGAACCGACTATGGTCGCAGTGCCCCCACAGGCTCCATCAATATGATCAGCAAGCAGCCGCGCACCGATTCAGGTATTGATGCCTCAGCCAGCGTCGGTAGCGCCTGGTTCCGCCGGGGAACGCTGGATATCAATCAGGTCATCGGTGACACCACCGCGGCACGCTTAAACCTGATGGGTGAGAAAACGCATGATGCCGGACGCGATAACATTAAAAACGAACGCTACGGCGTGGCCCCCTCTATTGCCTTTGGTTTAGGCACCGAAAACCGACTGTATCTGAACTATCTACACGTCACCCAGCACAACACACCGGACGGAGGAATTCCGACGATTGGTCTGCCTGGCTACTCAGCGCCGTCTGCTGGAACATCGGCCCTGAACCATTCAGGAAAAGTAGATACACATAATTTCTATGGTACCGACTCCGATTACGACGACTCGACGACCGATACCGCGACAATGCGTTTCGAGCATGACCTGAGTGACAGCACGACCCTTCGCAACACCACGCGCTGGTCGCGCATTAAACAGGATTATCTGATGACCGCAGTCATGGGCGGCGCATCAAACATCACGCAGCCAACCCGCAACGTCGATACCTGGAGCTGGTCACGGGTGGCGAATACCAAAGATGTCAGCAACAAAATCCTCACCAACCAGACCAACCTGACGTCAAAATTTTATACCGGTGCGGTCGGACATGACATCAGTACCGGCGTGGAGTTGACCCGTGAAACACAGACCAACTATGGCGTAGCGCCACTCACACCGCCACCGGTCAATATTTACTCACCGAACAGCAACGTAAACATTGGCGGATTATCCCGTAATGGCGCCAACGCCAACGGCCAGACCGATACCTTCGGTATTTACGCCTTCGATACGCTGCAAATTACGCGTGATATTGAACTGAACGGTGGTATTCGTCTGGATAACTACCGTACCCAGTATGACAGTGCAACCGCGTGCGGCGCTTCTGGTCGCGGTGCCGTCGCGTGCCCAACGGGCGCTGCCAAAGGTTCTCCGGTCACCACCGTCGACACCGCGAAATCAGGTAATCTGGTGAACTGGAAAGCAGGTGCACTGTACCATTTGACCGAGAACGGCAACGTTTACATCAACTATGCGGTTTCCCAGCAACCGCCGGGCGGCAGTAATTTTGCCCTTGCTCAAAGTGGGACCGGTAACAGCGCCAACCGTACCGACTTTAAACCACAAAAGGCAAAGACCAGCGAAATCGGGACGAAATGGGAGGTACTGGATAAACGCCTGCTGTTGACCGCCGCCGTTTTCCGCACGGATATCGAGAACGAAGTTGAACAGAACGATGACGGGACATACTCCCAGTATGGCGAAAAACGTGTTGAAGGCTACGAGCTCTCCGTGGCAGGAAATATTACCCCGGCATGGCAGGTGATTGGCGGTTATACCCAACAGCGCGCCACGGTGCATAGCGGTCAAGACGTCGCGCAGGATGGTTCGTCTTCCCTGCCGTATACGCCGGAACATGCCTTCACACTCTGGAGTCAGTATCAGGCTACTGATGATGTTTCCGTTGGTGCCGGTGCTCGTTACGTGGGCAGCATGCATCGCGGTTCGGACGGCGCCGTTGGGACGCCATCCTATACCGAAGGTTACTGGGTTGCAGATGCCAAGTTAGGCTATCGCGTGAACCGTAATCTCGATTTCCAGTTGAACGTCTACAACCTGTTTGACACCCAATACGTATCCTCCATTAACAAAAGTGGATACCGTTACCATCCGGGTGAGCCAAGAACCTTCCTGCTCACCGCGAATATGCATTTCTAATCCATTGCGTGGGGCGTAAGCCCCACTTTCAGGAGAAACACTGATGATGTACCACATTCCCGGCGTCCTGTCGGCGCAGGATGTCGCCTGGTTTCGCGAACAACTGGAAACCATAGACTGGGTTGATGGCCGTGTCACAACGGGCGCTCAGGGAGCACAGGTTAAAAATAACCAGCAGGTTGACACGCGTAGCGAGCGCTATATGGCATTGCAACAAGCGGTGCAGAACGCTGTGAACAACAGTGCGTTGTTTTTCGCTGCCGCACTGCCGAAAACCCTCTCTACGCCGCTGTTCAATCGTTATCAGAACAACGAAACCTACGGTTTTCACGTTGATGGCGCGGTGCGTAGTCACCCGGAAAACGGCTGGATGCGAACTGACCTTTCCGCGACCTTGTTTTTAAGCCATCCCGACAGCTATGACGGCGGGGAACTTCGGGTAAATGATACTTACGGACAACATACGGTGAAGCTTCCGGCTGGCGATCTGGTACTTTACCCCTCCAGCAGTCTGCACTGCGTCACGCCGGTTACCCGAGGAACCCGTGTGGCATCGTTTATGTGGGTCCAGTCGATGATCCGTGATGACAAAAAACGCGCCATGCTGTTTGAACTGGATAAGAACATTCAATCACTGAAAGCGCGCCACGGAGAAAGTGCAGAGATCCTGTCGTTGCTTAATCTTTACCATAACCTGCTGCGCGAGTGGTCCGAAATCTGATACGCCTGTAGGCGCTCGTTTTTCCCCCATCTCATTCGCTATAATTATTCTATAAACGAATTTTATAAAACGAATGACAGGAGGCACACATGGCATCTGGCTGGGCAAATGACGACGCCGTGAACGAACAGATCAACAATACGATTGAAGATGCTGTTGCCCGTGCCCGTGGCGAGTTACCCACGGGAGAAAGTCTGCATGAATGTGAAGAATGTGGCAATCCTATCCCGCAGGCGCGCCGTGAAGCGGTACCTGGCGTGCGTTTGTGCATCTCCTGCCAACAGGACAAAGATTCACATAACTCTGCATTTTCAGGATATAATCGCAGAGGTTCGAAAGACAGCCAGCTACGTTGACTCATCTTTACCAAAAGTTTCAGCGCATACGATTTCCTTTACGAGCACGCTTTTTCACTCACGGTGTAGCAAAATGTGCCGTTGTCACTTTCTCTGTAAAGCGCAATGACAAGAACTGTAAATCCCTCTTCTGAATTTATTAATATTCAATAAGTTATTTGTCATTCAATTTTTTTGATTGATGTCGTCAATTCTATTCGATTTTCTCTCACCGAAAAAAACGTGATACTTCTCACATCGACAGAACAACGTCTACTGAACAGAACATCGACTAACCGAATAAACCTGCGAGAGAAAAATCATGAAAAACATTAAATTTGCTGTTGCTGCTATCGCCCTGTCTACCCTGTCATTTGGTGTTTTCGCTGCTGAGCCGGTCACCTCCACTCAGGCACAAAGCATGAATAAAATGGGTGTGGTATCTGCTGATGGTGCCACCACGCTGGATGGCCTGGAAGCAAAACTGGCTGAAAAAGCAGCTGCTGCTGGTGCAAGTGGTTACAGCATCACCTCCGCTGTCGGCAACGACAAAATGAGCGGCACCGCGGTTATCTACAAATAACCAACAGAATTCCTGTACGACCCAATGCTCCAACCCTCATTGACCCTGTTTGTTACCCTTGTTTGCCCGTCCGCCACTGGACGGGCTTTTTTTTATCTAACGCTCAAGCCGTTGGCGAAACGCCTGCAATACCGCATCCGGCATACCGATTTGCCGTGCCGCCTCACATATCGCTTGCCAGCTTCCGGCATCAAGCGGGATACCCTGCGCCAGCCGCTCTTCACGGGTATTCACTTCCCACTCGCCCGGTAACAGGATGGGCGCATCCTCAGCATGCGGCGACGCTTTGACCCATTCAGCAAATGCCGAAACCTGATTGTCACAGTCCGGGGCACCGAAGAGTGTTGGGTTAATGATGATCGTGGTCATGCAGTTAATAATGGCATCTGCACTGTTCTGCAAACTGGCTTCGTGGGTCGTTTTACCGCCAGAGAGCGCACCGCCCAGGATTTCACACATTGCCGCCAGCGCGTAGCCTTTATGCTGAGCGAAGGTGAGCAGCGAGCCCAATGGTGATTCCTGCATAACAGCAGGATCGGTGGTAGGAGCCCCCAGGGCATCAATCAGACAGCCCGGCGCAACCGGCTCACCTTTGTGCCACGCCACGCGCGTTTTACCGAAAGCAATGGCGCTGGTCGCGTAGTCCAACAGCAACGGGAAATCATTTTTACGTGGAAACACAACGCAGAAAGGGTTGGTGCCAAAACGGCTATCACGACCATGGAACGGCGCAACCATCGGAATCCCCACCACATTCACAAAGTGTATAGAGACAAAGCCCGCCTCCGCACACTGCTCCGCCCAGTAGCCAATGCGTCCAATATGGTGAGAATTATGCAGTGCTACCGCAGCAATTCCGTACTGCTGTGCTTTCTCAATCCCCAGCGCGATAGCTTCATGCGCGGCTACCTGACCAAATGCGCAATCCCCATCCAGCGTAACCACTGCCCCCGCCTCTTTCACCACTTTCGCATGACGATTGATCTGCAAATGCCCCTGCGTGAATGAGCGAATGTAGCTTGGGATCATCCCAATACCGTGTGAATCATGGCCGGCGAGGTTTGAGGCAATCAGATGATCGGCCACCAACTGCGCTTCCTGCTCGTCACTCCCCATCTGGCGGAAAACGGCCTGAATAAACGCATGCAGCGTTGGCGCGTGAAAGCGATGTCCACTGTTCATTGTAATCTCCTGTTGTGTTGCGTGTTTGTTGTGTTTCTTATTTTTCAACAAACTATGCTGCGCTACGGTAGCCAGGAGGTCAATAAACGTGCAGAAATTTCACGTTGCAAAGGGTACAGGACAGGAACGACTAACGGGCCAGATGTCAGGCCCGTCGGGATGACGAAAGGGTCAGAAGCTTTGATCGACGCGAGCAAGTCCTTCTGCCAGTGTGGCGGATTCCCCGGTGGCCACCAGACAGCAAGCCATCTGAATTTTCAATGAGGCCGGTATCGGCTCGCTTCCGGCCAGACAGCGTTCTATCCAGCGGGCGGTCGTTTCCGGATCTTTTGCTACCGGCAGTGGGACTGGCTCGTCAGGCATCTCACTCTGGCGGTCCTGTAGCACACGCACTCCCGTCGGGTCTATCAGGCTAATCTGCGGGCAACGTTGCGGGTTGGCATACACTTCGCCTTCCGTTCCATGCATCAGCAGACCACGGCCGCCGATGTCGCCGAAAAATTTTGCCACTCGCGAGACATATTCGGGATGAGAAACACTGGCAAGACGCAGCGCGGCATCTTCTGCAAACGGTGTGGCCAGCTTCGCCAGCGTATGTGCACTGTTGCGAACGCCCATTCTCCAGCGCATCGCCAGTTGCGTCTCCAGCGGCGGACACAGCGCGCGCACCGGAATAAACACCGGTTCATGGCCATCCAGTTTTGCCTGTGCCTGGCCGGCATGCAGCGTGGGCATGATCCCCATCAGTTCAAAAATGGTTTCTGTCAGCACGCGGGTTGGGTCTTCGCTGACGCCGTGTACCAGCACCGGGAATCCCAGTTTATGCAGTAAAATAGCCAGCAGCGGCGTCAGATTGGCTTGCTTTCGCGCGCCATTGTAACTGGGGATCACAATAGGCATGGGTTTGGCAACAGGCGGCGTCAGGCGAATGGTATGGTTTTGCATCGCTTCATAAAAGCCCAGCATCTCCGCTTCTCCCTCGCCTTTAATACGCAGCGCAATCAGCACGCCGCCCATCTCAAGGTCAGGGACATCGCCATTCAACATATGGGTATACAGTCCGCGAGCAGTATCCTGGTCCAGGTCACGCGCGTGATTTTTACCTCGCCCAATCTCTTTGATGATTTTGCGGTAATCCATCGATAACTCCTTTCCTGTTGCTCGCATCGTTAACGCCGACGGCGGCGCGTGGGTTTCGCTTTTTCTTTTGGTTTTACTATAACGTCTGGCACAGCAGGTTGCTCTATCGGAAAAATGGGTAACGCATTCAGTAAACGCTTACCATAGTTTTTGGTCAACAACCGCTTATCGTAGATCACGACTTCACCCCAGCAGCCATGGCTACGAATGAGTCGCCCAACTTGCTGGATCAAATTGAACGACGCTGCCGGTAAGCTTTGCACCTCAAAAGGGTAGCGGTTCAGGCTTTTCAGCCACTCGCCCTCAGTGAGCACTACCGGGCTGTCGATGGGCGGAAACGCGATTTTGTGGATATGTACCTGGGTCAGCAATTCGCCTTTCAAATCCAGACCTTCGGCAAAAGATTGCAGTCCGACCAGTACGCTGCGTTCGCCGTTTTCTACCCGCTTTCGGTGTAACTCCACCAGTCGATAGCGCGGCTGGTCACCCTGTACCAGCAGCAGCAAGCGCAGATCGGTAACATGCTCAAGAAAACGCTGCATCGCCCGCCCGCTGGCAAAAAGCACCAGCATGCCCTGATGCTTTTTACTTTCCAGCTGTTCGCGAAAATAGGCGGCCATTTCCGCAATATGCTGCTCTTCGTTATCAATTAACGGTTCGTAGCGCATCTGCGGAATGACGATTTTGCCCTGTTCAACGTGATTAAACGGGGAATCCAGCGCGACAAACCGGTCTCCCGCTTTTTCTTTCAGACCGCTCATCTCCTGCAGACGCGAGAAGCTATTGAGAGAACGGAGCGTGGCAGAGGTCACAATAATATGCGGTACGCTACGCCACAGCAGTCGTTCGAGCTGATCGCTCACGCGGATCCCGACACAATGGAACCAGACATGGATCTGCCCATCGCGCACCTCGCGCGTCGCCCATTTACTCACCGGCGCGCCTGACGACTGCGCCAGCGACGCCAGACGCCACAATTTGCTTTGCGCCTCAAACATGCCCAATGCCCGGTTCATCTGCAAAATAACCCGATGCAGACGCACGATATCGTGGGTACCGGTTTTTTCACTGAGATCGTTGAGGAACAGTTCTGCCAGGCCACGCAGCATTTCCGTCAGTTTCGCCAGTCGCTGGCAGATTTCCATCACTTCACCAGGCAGTTCTCCCATTGCAAAGCGGTGTTCCGCTTCCTGCGTGGCGGGCATATAGAGATTGAGGATGTTATTAAGTGAAGCGATCAGTTCATATAACTCTTCACAGTGACCATTCAACCGCTCGGCGTTCGCCAGCGGCGGCGTGGTTTTCGGGCGGAACTGCTCCATGCAGGTCGCGACTAATTTGCAGAACAGGTCCAGTTGAAGTCGATACCAGGGCGCGCTGATTTCCGCACTCATCTCCAGCGCATCGCGGGCGACATCCGGCAAATGATGGCCTTCATCAAGAACTAACAGCAGGTTTTTCGGCTCTGGCAGTACGGCTTCGCTTTCCATGGCCGCCATCACCAACGCGTGGTTCGCCACCACGACTTCGGCTTCCTGAATCTCGCGGCGGGCGACAAAAAAAGGACATTCACGATAGTAGTGGCAGTTACGGTTCAGACAGCTCGCTTTATCGGTGCTCAAACGCTGCCAGAGTCCGTCGTCAATAGCGATATCAGTGTGATCGCGCAACCCGTCCCATTTATAGCTGTCGAGATCGCCTTTCAGCCTGGCGCAGCGCTTTTGTTCTTCCTGATTATTGGGTGTCAGATCATCGTCGAGAAAAGCCAGCAGATCCTGTTGATTGGGTTCGGTACTCGCCAGTGCGGCTAAATTGCGCGGGCAGACATAACGACCACGACCAAAAGCAGCGGTAAAACGCAGATCGGGGATGATTTTCCGCAGCAACGGCAGGTCTTTGCTGTAGATCTGATCCTGCAGCGCTACGTTAGCGGTACTGACCACCAACGTTTTCTGTTCTTCACGCGCAATGGCGATACCGGGGATCAGGTAAGATAACGTTTTCCCTACACCGGTCGGTGCTTCAATCGCCAGATGCCGTCCCTCTTCCCCTGCCAACGTTTTCGCGACATCGGCAATCATCTGTCGCTGCGGTGCACGGGGAATAAAGTCGGGGATCTGTTCCTGAAGCGCCTTGTACCAGGCGGCTATTTGCGCTTTTAGCGCCGCGGTTAATGCCATGAGAAAACCTGAAATACTGTATAAACAGCCACCATTGTGGCACATTTCAGACGCTCAATGTACCTTTTTCCCCCATTCTGGAAAGCGGCTCGCAGCACTGGCCTAAACTGCCGGATGGCGGCTTACACACCTTATCCGGTCTACATCCGGGTTCGCGCCTTATTCGGCCTACAGTGAAGGACATTGCAGGCCGAATAAGGGTGTCGGTTAATAGTACCCCAACAACTTCCACCACAGCATGCCCACGGCAAAAATGATAATCACATTCGCCGTCACCACGCAGAGGTTGATTTTGTAAAAGCGTGGTCGTTCAAAATACCCCTGGGCAAAATAGATGGGGCCTGGCCCACCACCGTACTCCGTATTGCCCCACATCAGGTTACTGAAGATGCCAAAACAGATAGCGACCATCATCGGCGGCGCGCCTGCTGCGATCGCCGTTGCCGCAAAAGGGGCATACAGTGCAGCAACATGCCCGGTCGCTGTGGCAAAGAGATAATGAACGTAAATATAAAGAATCCCCAGCATAATAAAGGATTCTATCGCGCCAAACCCCTGAATACCGCTGCCCAGTTTTATCGTCATCCATTTAATAAAGCCCAGATCGGCAAGTCCGGTCGCGAGGCTAATAATGACGCTAAACCAAATCACCGTATCCCAGGCAGCATGGTCATTGAGCAGGCTTTTCCAACTGACTGCGCCAGAGGCGAACAGATACGCGGCCAGCCCCAGCCCGACAGAGGTCGCTGATAATCCCGTGATCAAGCTGGTGCCCCAGCCAACCAACGCCAGCACAAAGCCAAAGGCGACCTTTTTCTCGTTGCTGCTCATCGCACCGAGTTCACCCAGCGCCTGCTTGCCCATCGCTTTTGCTTCTGGCGTACGCTTAAGCTCAGGGTCCAGCAATTTATAGACCAGAAGCGGCATCAGGCAGAAACAGACCATCGCCGGAACCACCGCGGAAATAAACCATCCACCCCAGGTTATCTCAACGCCTAACGAGGATTTTGCCAGACTGGCCACCAGCGGATTCGCCGCCATCCCGGTCAGGAATATCGCTCCGGTAATCGGTGTAAACTGAAAGCACACCATGGTTAAGAAATCACCGATGCGCTTGCCGGTTGCCCCAGGCGCCGAGCCCAGTACGTCATTGATTGAACGGGTGATGGGAAAAATAATCCCCCCGGAGCGGGCAGTAACCGACGGCATTGCCGGGGCCATAATCAGATCGGACACCCCCAGCGAGTAAGCGATACCCAGGCTGCTGCCGCCAAAAAGCGACAGCATTTTGTACGCGATACGTTTCCCAAGCCCTGAGGTAACAAACCCCAGAGAAAGGACATAGGCGCAGAAGATAAGCCATACCGTGCCAGAAGCAAACCCGGAAAGCGCTTTTGCCTCTGGCAAGGTTTTGGTAAAAATGACCACGCAAAGCGCAATCAACATTACCGCCCCCGAAGGGAGCGGTTGGGTAAGAATAGCGGCAATGGTCGCGGCAAAAATGGCAAACATATGCCAGGCCTGAGGCGTCAGACCATCAGGTACGGGATAAAACCAAATGATCCCCCCAATGACCAGCGGTATCAGGAACGACAGAATGGATTTTCCCGCGACAGAATTCGTTGACATAAAAATATCCTTATTCCGTTAACCCGAGAACCATCATTTCTGCGACAGATATTTGGCCAGCACCTGATCGACCATTGCAGGAGCCATTCCCAGGTAATTCGCCGGGTCGGTCAGTTCTTCAATCAACTGCGGATCCAGTCGTTCAGAGACGGATGGCATCGCATTCAGCACATCCGCCAGTCGCCCCCCGTGTTCATTGACGATACGGCAGGCGTCATACACGACATCATGCGCATCCTGACGACCGATATACGGTGCCAGTCCCATCATGACCGCTTCAGCCACAATCAGTCCGTTGGTCATGCCGAGGTTACGTTTCATCGCAGCCTCATCAACCACCAGCCCCGCTAGCATAAAGTTGGCCTGATGCAATGCCCCGGCGCTGAGGACGAAACTTTCCGGGATAGCAATCCATTCCGCATGCCACGGCCCGGTCGCCCGCTCCAGATCTTGCACCATCGCATCCAACATCAGTCCCGCTTGCTGACGTACGCCTTTCGCACAGGCCAGCATCAACTCGCTGGAAATAGGGTTACGTTTCTGCGGCATAGTACTGCTGGCTCCGCGGCCTTTGACAAACGGTTCATACAGCTCACCAAACTCGTTTGATGCCATCAGCATCACGTCATACGCAATTTTGCCCAGCGAACCGGTCATCACCGCCAGCAGGTTTACGGCTTCTGCAAAACCATCACGTGCAACGTGCCAGGTGGAGGTCGGTACATTGAGCCCTAACTCTTCCATCATGGCTTTTTGTACCGCCAGACCTTTATCCCCCAGCGATGCCAGCGTACCGGCCGCCCCCGCAAATTCGCCAACCAGTACACGTGGACGCGCCTGGGCAAGACGTTCAGCGTGACGTTCGAACATATCCAGCCAAATAGCCGCTTTATAACCAAAGGTCACCGGCAACGCTTGCTGCAAATGGGTTCTTCCTGCCATTGGTGTATCGCGGTAACGGCGCGCGAGGTCAGCGAGCGTCGCACGAAGTTTGTCCATATCGGTTTCAATTAACGCAAACGCATCACGAATTTGCAGAACAACCGCGGTGTCCATGATGTCCTGCGTGGTTGCGCCCCAGTGCACATAGCCACCAGATTCCCCGGCTTGTTTCGAAATTTGGTGTACCAACGGCAGGATGGGATAACCCACAATCTCGGTTTCATGGCGCAGCAAATCGAAATCAAGCGTATCGGCATTACATTTCTCGGCGATTTCCTGCGCCGCAGCCTCGGGTATCACACCGCAGCGTGCCTGGGCTTTGGCTAAGGCCACTTCCACTTCCACGTATTTGCGTACCAGCTCGCGATCGTCAAACACCGCGCGCATCGCCGGTGTGCCGAAAGAATCCCTGAACAGAACAGAATCAAGTACATTCGAAGCCATAAATCCCCCTGGAAAATCTGATAATGATAAGATGCGTGTTTCGGGTCGTTTGTTGGATAAACAAAGACCGCCACAATGTCCAGACATAATCAAATGTCCGTACATTTAAATGTACGGACATTTATAGTATTCATGAGGAATGTATGGAATAGTCCGTACATATTTTTGTGATGAAGATCATTAATTTTTTGATGAAACCGCGATGAAAGAATCTCTGTACAAGCGAATAGCACGTGAACTGGCACAGCAAATTTCGGTGGGTACCTTTGCTCCCGGCTCGCTGTTTCCCACAGAAATGGAGCTGTGTGAAACGTGGCAGGTCAGCCGCCACACCATAAGAGAGGCGTTGAGGGAATTAACAGAACAAGGGCTGATTTCACGGCGTAAAGGTGCAGGAACTCGCGTTTGCGAACCACAGGCAAACGGTGTTAATCACCCGCTATCGCATCTGGAAGATCTGTTACTGCTGGCAAAAAACAACCTGCGCGTGATTAAGAAAATCGACGAGATTGTGGCGGATATTGAGCTTTCCCAGATGATTGGTTGCCCGCCAGGTTTCCGCTGGCTGCACATTGCCAGTACCCGTGAAGATGCGCAGAACCCGGATGCACCAATCTGCTGGACCGACAGTTACGCTAGTACGGATTACGCCAAGCTGCGCACGTACATCCGCGACGATCCGCACTCGTTAATTAGCGATTTGATCGAAACGCACTACGGCATTAAAAGCCATGAAGTTCACCAGACGATTACAGCCGTCGGCGTGCCCAGGAAAATAGCAAAAATCCTTAACGTCGCACCTGATTCTCCGGCGATGAGAATTGTGCGTCGCTATCTGGACAGGGAAGGAAAGGTATTTGAAACGACGATTTCGATTCATCCGGCAGGACGCTATACCTGCTCAATCGTACTGAAATCACAAAGTTCTGGGGAATGATGCATTGCGTATCCGACCTACGCGACAGGCAGGCCGGATAACATGTTTACGCTGCCATCCGGTAACGTAACTTACTGTGCAGACGAAGGTTTGCGCGGACGACGTGGCGGACGAGGCTTATCGCCCGCCGGTTTGCCTTCGCTGCTACGCGGTTTCGCTTTTGGCGCACCGCCATCCTGACGACGCGGCTGCTGCCCACGACCCGCACCACCCTGACCACGACCACCGCCGCCACGCTGCTGACGTCCGTTCTGGATCGGCTCAGCTTTGATTGACGGGTCTGGCTCATAGCCCGGGATCGCAATACGCGGGATCTCTTTTTTCAGCAGTTTCTCGATATCGCGCAGCAACTTGTGTTCATCAACGCACACCAGCGACAACGCTTCACCGGTTGCCGCCGCACGGCCGGTACGGCCAATACGGTGCACGTAATCTTCCGGTACGTTTGGCAACTCGTAGTTCACAACATGCGGCAACTCTTCGATATCCAGCCCGCGCGCTGCAATGTCGGTCGCCACCAGCACACGAATATCCCCGGATTTAAAGTCAGCCAGCGCACGCGTACGCGCCCCCTGAGATTTATTGCCGTGGATCGCCGCACTGCGAATACCGTCTTTGTTCAGCTGTTCTGCCAGATGGTTTGCGCCGTGTTTAGTACGGGTAAATACCAGCACCTGCTGCCAGTTACCCTGACCAATCATCTGCGACAGCAGTTCACGTTTACGTTTTTTATCCACGAAATGCACATGCTGAGTCACCTGCTCTGACGCGGTATTACGACGCGCCACTTCAATTTCCAGCGGGTTGTGCAGCAGTTTTTCGGCCAACGATTTAATGTCGTCAGAGAACGTAGCCGAGAACAGCAGGTTCTGACGTTTTGCCGGCAGTTTAGCCAGTACGCGACGAATATCATGGATAAAGCCCATATCCAGCATGCGGTCAGCTTCATCCAGCACCAGGATCTCAACCTGGTCCAGCTTCACCGCATTTTGGTGTTCCAGATCGAGCAAACGCCCTGGCGTTGCAATCAGTACATCCACACCACCGCGCAGTTTCATCATCTGCGGGTTAATGCTGACGCCGCCAAAAACCACCAGCGAACGAATATTCAGATACTTACTGTAATCACGCACGTTTTCGCCAATCTGAGCCGCCAGTTCGCGGGTTGGCGTGAGGATCAGCGCACGTACCGGACGACGGCTTTTGCCATGCGGCTGATGGGTAATGAGATGTTGTAACAGTGGCAGGGTAAAACCTGCCGTTTTACCCGTGCCGGTCTGGGCGCTGGCCATCAGATCGCGGCCTTCCAGCACGGCAGGGATCGCCTGCTGCTGAATAGGGGTAGGTTCACGGTAACCCTGCTCGGCAACGGCACGTAAAATATCAGGGTTTAAACCAAGGGAATCAAAAGACATAACAACTCCGAACCACCCTGACCGTTACCGGTGTCGTTTTCAGGGAGATACATATAATAGAGATGACAAAAACCACAATGTCATGAAGGGGCGGAGTGTAGCAGTTTTTGTGATATACCGCATAAATTTCCCGCCCACGGAAAATACGTCGACAGACTGGACAAGGTGACGTATGAGTCATAATCTTAATCAATCGATTGATTAAGTTCAGAGTCGCGCAATGAATACACCCACCATGACAACCAAAGGTGAACAGGCGAAAAATCAGCTCATTGCCGCCGCACTGGCGCAATTTGGCGAGTACGGCCTGCATGCCACTACGCGTGATATTGCGGCTCAGGCCGGACAAAACATTGCGGCCATCACCTACTATTTTGGCTCAAAAGAGGATTTATATCTCGCCTGTGCCCAGTGGATTGCTGATTTTATCGGCTCGCAGTTTCGCCCTCACGCGGAGGAAGCAGAGCGACTGTTTGCTCAGCCAAAGCCAGACCGGGCCGCGATGCGCGAACTTATCCTGCGCGCCTGCAAAAATATGATCATGCTGTTAACCCAGGACGACACGGTTAACCTGAGCAAATTTATTTCACGCGAGCAGCTTTCCCCTACCGCCGCGTATCAACTGGTGCATGACCAGGTTATCGATCCACTGCATACCCACCTGACACGCCTGATCGCCGCCTATACTGGCTGCGATGTCCATGATACCCAAATGATCCTGCACACCCACGCCATACTTGGCGAAGTGCTGGCCTTTCGCCTGGGTAAAGAAACGATTCTGTTACGTACGGGCTGGTCACAATTTGATGAGGATAAAACCGCGCTGATTTACCAAACCGTCACCTGTCATATCGATCTTATTCTGCAAGGTTTAACGCAAAGGAGTCTGGAGTCATGAAAAAACCTGTCGTTCTTGGGCTGGTTATCGCGGCCCTCGTTGCCGTGATTGCCGGTGGAACGTGGTGGTATCAAAGTCGGCAAGATAACGGCCTGACGCTGTACGGCAACGTCGACATCCGTAGCGTCAACCTGAGTTTTCGCGTCGGTGGTCGACTGGCCTCGCTGGCGGTTGACGAAGGCGATGCCATTACCGCAGGCCAGGTGCTGGGCGAACTGGATCACGCCCCGTATGAGAACGCGCTGATGCAGGCAAAAGCCAATGTTGCCGCCGCCCAGGCACAGTACGACCTGATGCTGGCAGGTTATCGGGAAGAAGAAATCGCGCAAACTGCCGCGGCGGTAAAACAGGCGCAGGCGGCTTATGATTACGCGCAGAATTTTTATAATCGACAGGTAGGATTGTGGAAAAGTCGCACCATCTCCGCCAACGATCTGGAAAATGCCCGTTCATCGCGTGACCAGGCGCTGGCATCGTTAAAATCCGCGCAAGATAAACTCACGCAATATCGCAGCGGTAACCGTGTGCAGGATATTGCGCAGGCAAAAGCCACACTCGAACAGGCTCAGGCTGAGCTGGCACAGGCTGAGCTTAATTTGCATGACACCACACTAACCTCACCGTCTGACGGTACGCTGCTTACCCGTGCGGTCGAACCCGGCAGTATGCTAAGCGCAGGCGGTACGGTACTGACGCTGTCGCTCACCCGCCCGGTCTGGGTGCGCGCCTATGTTGACGAGCGTAATCTGAGCCAGGCGCAGCCGGGACGTGAAATTTTGCTCTACACCGACGGTCGGCCGGACAAACCGTATCACGGTAAAATTGGCTTCGTGTCACCTACTGCAGAATTTACCCCGAAAACGGTGGAAACCCCGGACCTGCGTACTGACCTGGTTTACCGTCTGCGTATTGTCGTGACCGACGCAGACGACGCGCTACGCCAGGGAATGCCGGTGACGGTAAAATTCGGTACCGAGGCGCGGCATGAATGACGCCGTCATTACGCTGAATGGTCTGACGAAACGCTTTGCCGGGATGGAAAAACCGGCAGTCGCCCCACTCGACTGCACCATTCATGCAGGCTACGTTACCGGGCTTGTCGGGCCTGATGGTGCCGGGAAAACCACGCTAATGCGGATGCTTGCGGGTCTGTTAAAACCTGATGACGGCAGCGCCACAGTGATCGGCTTCGACCCCATCAAGGACGACAGTGCGCTGCATGCGGTACTGGGCTATATGCCGCAGAAATTTGGCCTGTATGAAGATTTAACCGTCATGGAGAACCTCAATCTCTATGCCGATTTGCGCAGTGTCACCGGCGAAGCGCGAGAAAAAACGTTTGCCCGCCTGCTGGAATTTACCTCGTTGGGGCCATTTACCGGGCGTCTGGCTGGCAAACTTTCCGGTGGGATGAAACAGAAGCTGGGGCTGGCCTGTACGCTGGTCGGCGAGCCCAAAGTATTGTTGCTTGATGAGCCGGGTGTCGGCGTCGATCCCATCTCCCGTCGTGAACTGTGGCAAATGGTGCACGAACTGGCCGGGGACGGCATGCTGATCCTCTGGAGTACCTCGTATCTGGATGAAGCAGAGCAGTGCCGCGATGTGCTGCTGATGAACGAAGGCGAACTGTTGTATCAGGGCGAACCGACGCAACTGACGCAAACCATGGCGGGCCGCAGTTTCCTGATGAGCAGTCCGCAGGAAAACAACCGTCGGTTGCTGCAGCGGGCATTAAAACTACCGCAGGTCAGCGACGGGATGATTCAGGGGAAATCGGTACGTTTGATCCTGAAAAAAGCAGCCACTGCGGACGATATTCGTCGGGCGGACGGGATGCCGGAGATTAACATCAGCGAAACGACTCCCCGCTTCGAGGATGCCTTCATTGATTTACTGGGGGGGGCTGGTACGTCGGAATCCCCACTGGGCGCGATCCTGCATACGGTGGAAGGAACGCCTGGTGAAACGGTGATCGAAGCTAAAGCACTGACCAAGAAATTTGGTGATTTTGCGGCCACCGATCATGTGGATTTTGCCGTACAACGTGGTGAGATTTTTGGCCTGCTTGGGCCGAACGGTGCCGGTAAATCCACCACCTTTAAAATGATGTGCGGCCTGCTGGTCCCCACCTCCGGCAAAGCGCTGGTGCTGGATATGGATCTGAAAGTCAGCTCCGGCAAAGCGCGCCAGCATCTGGGTTATATGGCGCAAAAATTCTCCCTGTACGGCAACCTGACGGTTGAGCAGAATCTGCGCTTTTTCTCCGGGGTCTACGGTCTGCGCGGCCGTGCGCAGAAAGACAAAATTGGGAGTATGAGCGAGGCATTCGGCCTGAAAAGCATCGCGTCTCACGCCACCGACGATCTGCCGCTGGGCTTTAAGCAGCGCCTGGCACTGGCCTGCTCGCTGATGCATGAACCCGATATCCTGTTCCTTGATGAACCCACTTCCGGGGTCGATCCCCTCACCCGTCGGGAGTTCTGGCTGCATATCAACAGCATGGTAGAGAAAGGGGTTACGGTGATGGTCACCACCCACTTTATGGACGAGGCGGAATACTGTGACCGTATCGGGCTGGTGTATCGCGGCAAGCTGATTGCCAGCGGCACACCTGATGACCTGAAAGCACAAGCAGCCGATAGCGACACGCCGGACCCGACTATGGAGCAGGCGTTTATTACGCTTATCAATGACTGGGATAAGGAGCATACGCATGAGTAGCCACTCTCTCTCCTGGCGGCGCGTGCGGGCGTTGTGCGTGAAAGAAACACGCCAGATCGTCCGCGATCCCAGTAGCTGGCTAATTGCGGTAGTGATCCCGCTACTGCTGCTGTTTATCTTCGGCTACGGGATCAACCTCGACTCCAGCAAGCTGCGGGTGGGGATTTTGCTTGAACAGCAAAGCAAAGAGGCGCTGGACTTTACCCATACCATGACCGGCTCGCCCTATATTGATGCCACCATCAGCGATAACCGTCAGGAATTGATTGAGAAAATGCAGGCCGGACGCATTCGCGGCCTGGTGGTGATCCCGGTAGATTTTGCCCAACAGATGGCGCGCCCCAACGACGTAGCGCCCATTCAGGTCATCACCGACGGCAGTGAGCCAAACACGGCTAACTTTGTGCAGGGTTATGTCGAAGGTATTTGGCAGATTTGGCAAAAGCAACGGGCGGAAGACCGCGGTGAATCGTTCGAGCCACTGATCGATGTGCAGACTCGGTACTGGTTTAACCCGGCGGCCATCAGCCAGCATTTTATTATTCCTGGGGCGGTCACTATCATTATGACGGTCATTGGCGCGATCCTCACTTCGCTTGTGGTGGCGCGTGAGTGGGAACGTGGCACCATGGAAGCGCTGCTGTCTACCGAAGTCACCCGCGTCGAACTGCTGCTGTGTAAGCTTATCCCCTATTACTTTCTTGGCATGCTGGCGATGTTGCTGTGCATGTTGGTTTCGGTATTTATTCTGGGCGTGCCGTATCGCGGTTCGTTGCTGATCCTGTTTTTTATTACCAGCCTGTTTCTGCTCAGCACACTCGGTATGGGTTTACTGATTTCCACCATCACTCGCAATCAGTTTAACGCCGCACAGGTGGCGCTAAACGCCGCCTTCCTGCCCTCAATTATGTTGTCGGGATTTATCTTCCAGATAGATAGCATGCCGGCGATTATCCGCGCGGTGACTTACATTATTCCCGCACGCTATTTCGTCAGCACCCTGCAAAGCCTGTTTCTGGCGGGAAATATTCCGGTGGTGCTGATTATCAACGTGTTGTTTTTAATCGCTTCGGCGGTGATGTTTATTGGCCTGACGTGGCTTAAAACCAAACGTCGGCTGGATTAAGGGGACTGGCATGTTTCATCGCTTATGGACATTAATTCGCAAAGAGCTGCAATCGCTGCTGCGTGAGCCGCAGACGCGGGCCATTTTAATTTTACCGGTACTGATTCAGGTCATTCTGTTCCCGTTCGCCGCAACACTGGAAGTCACTAACGCCACTATCGCTATCTATAACGAAGATAACGGTAAACATTCGGTGGAATTAACCCAGCGTTTTGCCCGTGCCAGCGCCTTTACCCATATTCTGCTGCTAAAAAGCCCACAGGAAATCCAACCCACCATCGACACGCAAAAAGCACTGTTGCTGGTGCGCTTCCCGGCAGACTTCTCGCGTAATCTGGATACTTTCCAGCAGGCGCCCATGCAGCTCATTCTCGATGGGCGCAACTCCAACAGCGCGCAGATTGCCGCGAATTATCTGCAGCAGATCGTTAAGGAGTATCAGCAGGAGCTGATGGACGGCAAGCCAAAACCGAACAACAGCGAGCTGGTCGTGCGTAACTGGTATAACCCCAATCTGGATTACAAATGGTTCGTAGTTCCGTCGCTGATCGCTATGATCACCACCATCGGCGTGATGATCGTCACCTCACTGTCGGTCGCTCGTGAACGCGAACAGGGCACACTTGATCAACTGCTGGTTTCCCCACTGACAACCTGGCAGATTTTCATCGGTAAAGCGGTGCCCGCACTGATTGTTGCCACCTTTCAGGCCACCATCGTACTGGCCATCGGCATCTGGGCCTATCACATCCCGTTTGCCGGTTCACTGGGTTTGTTCTACTTCACCATGGTGATTTACGGGTTATCGCTGGTGGGATTTGGCTTGCTGATTTCGTCATTGTGCGCGACACAGCAGCAGGCATTTATCGGCGTCTTTGTCTTTATGATGCCGGCGATTTTGCTGTCCGGATATGTCTCTCCGGTCGAAAATATGCCGGTATGGTTACAAAACCTGACGTGGATAAACCCGATCCGTCACTTTACGGACATCACAAAACAGATTTACCTGAAGGATGCGAGTCTGAAGATTGTCTGGGGAAGTTTGTGGCCGCTATTGGTAATAGCGGCCACAACAGGCTCAGCGGCGTATGCGATGTTTAGACGCAAAGTGATGTAACTTTTTGTCTTTCGCCAACAGCGAGACCACTGCGGGTCCGGCAAGGATCGCCAGCCCCGCCAGCGCCAGTAACACGTTGTTTTGCAGCACACGCGACAGCAGCCACAGTACGATCATTGCCGCACCGAAATACCACGTGGTCGTCAGTTCTTCCAGCACGTCAGCCACATCACGCCAGCGCTGTTCATGGTGACGTTGCAATGCCAGCATTAAGATAACCGTTACGCCATACACGACGCATAATCCCAGGCCGACGTGCACCAACTTGCCGCTCATCCAGCCCATTACCAGCAACGCCACTACCAGTAAATGCAACACAATCTGCCAGCAACTTAGACCCGTTGCGACACGAACACGTTGTTGCCACCTCATGGCTTTTCTCCTGAAGGATTTTTAACTAATTATTCAGAGTACCGGACTTTACGGAAAATTCCGCAACACCGCATCTTTTTGTGACGGCGACTACACTATTTATTTCGCCACAGAATTCGCGATACGGTCAAAACCCCCGCATCCCGAAGGATGACGGAGAGAGTCAGGAAAGTGACGCCAACGGGAGAATCATGAGCGAATCCGCAGACCGATTTTCATTCAATGTGCTCACCATTAATACTCACAAGGGTTTCACCGCCTTTAACAGACGCTTTATTTTGCCCGAGCTGCGGGATGCCGTCAGGGCAGTTGGCGCAGATATTGTGTGCCTGCAGGAAGTGCTGGGCGCTCACGACGTACACGCACTGCAGATAGAAAACTGGCCGGATACCAGCCACTACGAGTTTCTGGCCGACAGCATGTGGAGCGATTTCGCCTACGGGCGCAATGCCGTGTATCCACAGGGGCATCACGGCAACGCCGTGCTATCGCGTTACCCCATTGAACATTATGAAAACCGTGATGTATCCGTTGGCACGAGTGAAAAGCGTGGTGTGCTTTACTGCCGCATTGTGCCGCCGATGCTTTCCCGCCCGATTCATGTGATGTGCGTCCACCTCGGTTTACGTGAAGCCCATCGCCAGGCACAGCTCAGCATGCTGGCAAATTGGGTCAATGCCCTGCCCGACACGGACCCCGTGGTGGTTGCTGGCGATTTTAACGACTGGCGACAGCAGGCGAATTATCCGTTGAAGAGCCAGGCCGGTCTTGACGAGATTTTTACTCGCGCTCACGGTCGCCCGGCACGAACGTTCCCGGTGCGATGTCCTCTACTGCGCCTCGACAGGATCTATGTAAAAAATGCTAACGCCAGTATGCCAACCGCGCTGGCGCTGCGACACTGGCGACATTTGTCCGATCATGCCCCCCTGAGCGCGGAGATTCGTGTATGAAAACTGGCTGGCGTGAAGGCAATCAAATTCAGCTACTGGAAAACGGCGATCAGTACTATCCCGCCGTATTTCACGCGATTGAACAGGCGGAGCAAAAAATCATTCTGGAGACCTTTATCTGGTTTGAAGATGCGGTAGGGAAACAGCTACATGCCGCGTTACTCGGCGCTGCCCAGCGAGGAATCAAAGCGGAGGTGCTGCTGGATGGCTACGGCTCGCCGGATCTTAGCGACAGCTTTGTTGAAGAGTTAACCGCGGCGGGTATTGTTTTCCGTTATTACGATCCGCGCCCACGTCTGTTCGGGATGCGCACCAATCTGTTTCGACGGATGCATCGCAAAATTGTGGTCATTGACGATCGCATCGCCTTCGTTGGCGGCATTAATTACTCCGCCGAACACATGTCTGACTACGGGCCGGAAGCCAAGCAAGATTACGCTGTGCGTGTTGAAGGCCCGATTGTGGTCGATATTCTTACCTTCGTGCTGGAGAGCCTGCCGGGACAAAGCGCCGTACGCCGCTGGTGGCGGCGGCATCACCGGGCCGTCGAAAATCATCGCCCCGGTGAAGCGCAGGTGCTGTTCGTCTGGCGTGATAACGAGGAACATCGCGATGATATTGAACGCCATTATTTGAAAATGCTCGCGCAGGCAAAGCGGGAAGTGATTATTGCCAATGCCTATTTCTTCCCCGGTTATCGTCTGTTGCATGCACTACGTAAAGCGGCGCGACGCGGCGTACGGGTAAAACTCATCGTTCAGGGCGAGCCTGATATACCCATTGTGAAAGTGGGTGCCCGGCTGCTGTATAACTATCTGGTCAAAGGGGGCGTCCACGTTTACGAATATCACCGCAAGCCGCTGCATGGCAAAGTGGCGCTGATGGACGATCACTGGGCTACCGTCGGCTCCAGCAATCTTGACCCGCTCAGTCTGTCGCTGAATCTGGAAGCCAATCTCATTATTCATGACCGTGCTTTTAATCAGATACTGCGCGACAACCTGAACCCTATTATTGCGCAGGACTGCAAGCGGGTTGACGAATCCATGCTGCCAAAACGTACCTGGTGGAACCTGACCAAAAGCGTATTGGCATTTCACTTTTTACGCCACTTCCCGGCACTGGTCGGTTGGCTACCGGCACACACTCCACGCCTGACTGAAGTGGAGCCGTCGGCACAACCCGCGCTCGAAACACAAGATCGCATTCAAACCGGGGATGCAGGAGGAAAAAACTGATGGCGACGTCGGGTGAAAAAGTTGCGGGTATCAAACGAGGAGGCGATGGCTAAATCATCATGACTTTAGTGCCGGATGCGGCTTAACGCCTTATCCGGCCTACTTTCAAGGCCGGACAGGCGCAGCGCCATCCGGCGACAAGCATTATCGACGATTGCCGAAGATACGCAGCAACATCAGGAACAGGTTGATGAAGTCCAGATACAGCGTTAACGCGCCGAGGATCGCATACTTGCGCAGATTCGAACTATCACGCAAGTCGATCTGCTCACCGATGTTTTTCAGCTTTTGCGTATCGTAGGCCGTCAGGCCGACAAACACGATCACCCCAATGTAGGTCACCGCCCACATCAGCGCTTCGCTCTTCAGCCAGAAGTTAACCAACGAGGCCAGAACGATACCAATTAACGCCATAAACAGCATGTTACCCAAGCCGCTGAGATCGCGTTTAGTGGTGTATCCGTACAGGCTCATGATACCGAACATCCCGCCGGTGACCACGAAGGTACTGGCGATAGACGAGTAGGTATAAACGATAAAAATACTCGATAGCGTCAGCCCGGTTAACGCCGAATAGAGCATAAACAGCGTCGTTGCCATTCCGGCACTGAGCTTTTGCACCATTCCCGACAGGACAAATACCAGCGCCAGTTGTGCAATGATCAGCCCAAAGAAGGTAATTTTGCTGGAAAAGACAAACATCATCACCGCAGGCGTATTCGCCGCATACCATGCAATAAACGCCGTCAGTAACAACCCACAGGTCATCCAGCCGTAGACCTGCGCCATGTAGGTTTGCAGACCGGAACGGGCCTGCACAATAGAATCGGATCGTGGGAATCGGTCCATGACAATCTCCTGAGTCAGTATGTGCCTAAACCAATTGTACTCTACCAGCGTTTTGCTGCTTGCTTATCGCTGTCGCGGGCGTCGACCCAACGTTCACCTTCTGGCGTGGCTTCACGTTTCCAGAACGGCGCTCGCGTTTTCAGGTAATCCATAATGAACTGCCCGGCATCAAACGCGCTACTACGGTGTGCACTGGTCACACCGACAAAAACAATTTCATCGCCCGGCCACAATTCGCCAATACGATGGATCACCGTTACCCGGCCTAACGGCCAGCGCGTACGCGCTTCGTCAACGATTTCCGCCAGCGCTTTTTCAGTCATCCCCGGATAGTGTTCCAGCGTTAATGCTTGCACGCTGTCACCCAGATTATGATTGCGGACTTTACCAGTGAAGGTGACCACCGCGCCGTCTTCATCGCGCTCGGCAAGCCAGGGGTATTCGTCACCGACGCTGAAGGGTGCATGCCCAACAACAATTCGCGTTTCAGCCATTTTAGCCTCCGGTCACTGGCGGGAAGAAAGCCACTTCATCACCCGCCCTGAGAGGATGATCAAAGCTGACCAGCGTCTGGTTTACCGCCGCCAGCAGCTTGCCATCTTCCAGCGCCAGTGCCCAACGATCGCCTTTGCCTGCCAGATGCTGGCGCAGTGCTTCTACCGTTGCAAATTCAGCTGTCACCTCTAGCGCATCGGTGTTAACCAGTTCTCGCACCTGGGCAAAGAAAAGAACCTTAATCATGTGCATCCACCTTAAAATCCCCCGACTTGCCGCCGCTTTTTGCCAGCAGACGTACCGGACCAATCACCATATCCTTTTGTACTGCTTTGCACATGTCGTAAATGGTCAACGCCGCTACGGAAGCCGCCGTTAATGCTTCCATTTCAACACCGGTTTTTCCCGTCAGCCGACATAGCGTTTCGATGCGGACACGGTTGTGTTCCGGTTCGGCCTGCAGGTTGACTTCAACCTTGCTGAGCATCAGCGGATGGCACAGCGGGATCAGATCCCAGGTGCGTTTAGCCGCCTGAATACCCGCAATGCGGGCCGTAGCGAAAACATCACCTTTATGATGGCTGCCATCAATAATCATCGCCAGCGTTTCACTGCGCATGGTCACGAATGCTTCAGCTCGCGCCTCGCGTACCGTCTCTGCTTTGGCAGAAACATCCACCATGTGCGCTTCACCAGCGGCATTAATATGGGTTAATTGCGACATACTTATTTCTTCAAATGTGGGTGGAAGTTACACGGACGTGTACGGGCATCGAGCTGCGGCGCAATAATATTTTCCCAGGCGGTACGACACGCTTTGGTCGACCCCGGCATGGCGAAAATCAGCGTCTTATTTGCCACCCCGGCAACCGCACGAGACTGCAGCGTCGCCGTACCAATCTCCTCAAAGGAGAGCATGCGAAATACTTCGCCGAAGCCTTCGACTTCTCTGTCAAACAGCGGCAGCAGCGCTTCCGGTGCCTGATCGCCTTCGGTTAAACCGGTACCGCCGGTAATGAGCACCACTTGCACATCGTCACTGGCAATCCACGCAGAAACCAGGGCGCGAATCGCATAACGGTTCTCTTTGACAATCGCCTTATCAACAATCTGATGACCCGCTTCTTGCGCCGAATCACGCAGATAATGGCCGGAAGTGTCATCTTCTTCGCCACGACGGTTGGAAACGGTAAGAATAGCAATGCGTGTCGGGATAAATTCAGCGCTTACCTGACTCATGAGAAACTCCTTTTAGCGATCAGCCGCCAATGTAAGATAAGTTTTGCGTAATACCGGTATTGTTCTGATGCAGGAAATGGGTCTGCTTTTTCTCCAGCAACGCGGCAGAGATACGTTCTTCAAGCGCAGCCTGCTGGGCGTCGTCGGTCAGCAAATCACGCAAGTTCACCCCGCCTTCACCAAATAAACACAGATGAAGTTTACCGACGGATGACACACGCAGGCGATTGCAGGTGGCGCAAAAGTCTTTCTCATAAGGCATGATCAGACCAATTTCACCGGCATAATCAGGATGACAGAAAACCTGAGCCGGACCATCGCTGCGCTGGCGTAACTGGTGGATCCAGCCGCGCTTAAGCAGTTCATCGCGCAGTACCTGCCCGGAGATATGGTGTTTGCGGAAGAGAGAACTGCCCTCACCCGTTTCCATCAGTTCAATAAAACGTAGCTGAATTGGCCGCGGTTGAACCCAGGCCAGGAAGGTGTCCAGTTGATGATGGTTTACATCGCGCATCAGCACGGTGTTGACTTTCACTTTTTCAAAACCGGCATCGAAGGCGGCGTCAATCCCCGCCATCACCTGCTGAAACTTATCCTGCCCGGTAATGGCGTGAAACTGACGGGCATCGAGGCTGTCGACGCTGACGTTAAGTGCCGTCAGCCCGGCATCGCGCCATGCAGCAGCATCGCGCGCCAGACGATAACCATTGGTGGTTACCGCAATCTGACGAATCGCGTCGTTTTCACGTACGGCAGCAATAATGTCGGTAAAATCGCGACGCAGTGACGGTTCGCCACCTGTCAGACGCACCTTTTCCGTTCCCAGACTGGCGAACGCACGTGTGACGCGGCGAATTTCATCAACGGTCAAAAAGCCGTTATTAGTCACACCACCTGGCTTATAGCCATCTGGCAGACAGTAGGTGCAACGAAAGTTACACACATCGGTAATCGACAAACGCAAGTAGTAAAACTTACGCGCGAATGCATCGGTAAGTTGAGAGCCCATGTACACCTTTCCAAATACGGGAGGCGAAGTCATTTCTTCCTGCGCCCTGGTGACAATCGTATTCACGTATCGTCACGGCCAAAGCACCGTATCGTTTGACCCAGGTGCAGAGGCTAGAGTGTTTATACTCGTCATGCTTCGAGTACATTGTGGTTATGCCGATACTAGCGTGTAAATGACACTTTTGCCATGTACACTTTCGCTGTATAAATATGTATATAGCGACATGATCGTGCAATTTCGCTACAGAATAAGCAAAAACCATGGTTTTGCATTGATATACATCATCTTGCTATCAGGTCGATGTCGTCAGAAAGGGGTAGATCGCAGAAAATTATTTTCTGCCGATGGCGACTGGATAATTGCTGAAAACACGCTATTTACGTTACTGTAGCGCCGATCAATTGATATCAGGAATAACTATGCGCACTCGTACGCTGGCAGATCTGGATCGCGTTGTCGCTCTCGGCGGAGGGCATGGATTAGGACGCGTTCTGTCGTCACTTTCCTCTTTAGGTTCACGCCTGACGGGCATCGTCACGACCACCGATAACGGCGGTTCCACGGGGCGAATTCGCCGTTCAGAAGGCGGTATTGCCTGGGGAGACATGCGGAACTGCCTTAACCAATTAATTACCCAACCAAGCGTTGCATCGGCGATGTTTGAGTACCGTTTTGGCGGTAATGGCGAACTTTCCGGTCATAACCTCGGAAATCTGATGTTAAAGGCGCTCGATCACCTCAGCGTGCGGCCTCTGGAAGCCATCAATTTAATTCGCAGCCTGCTAAAAGTTGATGCACATTTAATTCCCATGTCAGAACTGCCGGTGGACCTGATGGCGCTCGACGATCAGGGACATGAAGTGTATGGCGAAGTAAATATCGACCAGCTCACTACCCTGCCGCAAGAATTAATGCTCTCACCTAAAGTTCCCGCCACGCGAGAGGCGATTGAAACCATCGCGGAAGCGGATCTGATCCTGATAGGACCGGGGAGTTTTTATACCAGCCTGATGCCGCTACTACTGCTTGACGAAATGGCGCAGGCATTGCGTCGTACACCGGCACCAATGGTTTATATCGGCAATCTGGGACGCGAACTTAGCCTGCCTGCCGCCAGCCTGACCCTTGCCGATAAGCTGGCTATCATTGAGCAATATGTTGGTAAGAAAGTGATTGATGCGGTGATTGTGGGGCCAAAAGTCGATGTTTCGGCCGTGACCGACCGCATTGTGATTCAGGATGAACTGGAAGCCAGCGATATCCCCTATCGTCATGACCGTCAGTTGCTGCATAGCGCGCTGGAGAAAGCGGTGCAGGCGTTAGGGTGAACGTCTTTGCCTGATGCGCTGCGCTTATCAGGCCTACAAAACGCGCTGCACTGCCATCGGGCACCAAACTCTGCCTGATGCGCTGCGCTTATAAGGCCTACAGGTGCGCATGTAGGCCGGATAAGGGGTTTATCCCGCATCCGGCACACACTTACGATGCCGCGATAAACAACTCGCGCAACTGATGCAACTGGTCACGGATCTGCGCGGCCTCTTCGAACTCAAGGTTCTGCGCATGCTGCATCATCTGACCTTCTAACTCATGAATCTTCTGCTGCAACGCTTTCGGCGTCATATCCAGCTCAACCACCTCGGATTTCGCCCCAGCACGCGACTTCCCTTTACCTTTCGCTTTGGTCTTCGCAATATTCTGACCCAACGCCAGAATATCAACGACTTTCTTGTTTAGCCCCTGTGGCGTAATACCGTGCTCTTCGTTATACAGTTGCTGCTTCTCGCGACGACGTTCGGTTTCACCAATGGCCTTCGCCATCGATGCGGTAATTTTATCGCCGTAGAGAATCGCTTTACCGTTGATGTTACGCGCGGCTCGACCGATGGTCTGGATAAGCGATCGTTCCGAACGCAGGAACCCTTCTTTGTCTGCATCCAGAATCGCCACCAGGGAGACCTCTGGCATGTCCAGACCCTCTCGTAACAGGTTGATACCCACCAGCACGTCAAACTCGCCCAGGCGCAAATCACGAATGATTTCCATGCGTTCGACGGTATCAATGTCGGAGTGCAAATAGCGTACCCGCTCGCCGTGTTCTTCGAGATATTCGGTGAGATCCTCCGCCATCCGTTTCGTGAGTGTCGTCACCAGCACGCGTTCGTTAATCGCCGCGCGAATGCGGATCTCAGACAGCAGGTCATCAACCTGCGTCGCGACCGGACGAACTTCAATGACCGGGTCCAGCAGCCCGGTGGGTCGCACCACCTGATCGACCACATCATCACCGGATTTCTCCAGCTCATAATTGCCCGGCGTCGCTGAAACATAAATGGTTTGCGGTGCCAGCGCCTCGAACTCTTCAAACTTCAGCGGACGGTTATCCAGCGCCGACGGCAGACGGAATCCATATTCAACCAGCGTCTCTTTTCGTGCCCGGTCGCCGCGGTACATCCCACCAATTTGCGGAATCGTAACGTGGGATTCATCCACCACCAACAGGCCATCGGCGGGCAGGTAATCAAACAGCGTCGGCGGCGGCTCGCCCGGACCGCGTCCGGACAGATAGCGTGAATAGTTTTCAATACCCGAGCAGTAACCCAGCTCGTTCATCATTTCCAGATCGAACTGCGTACGCTGGCTTAAACGCTGTTCTTCCACCAGCTTGTTATTCGCCAGCAGGATTTTGCGGCGCTCCGCCAGCTCGACTTTAATTTCTTCCATTGCCTGCACAATACGTTCGCGCGGCGTCACGTAGTGGGTTTTCGGGTAAATGGTGAAGCGCGAAATCGTGGATTCAACCTGCCCGGTTAGCGGGTCGAACAGCGATAAGCGCTCAACTTCTTCATCAAACAACTCGACGCGCAGTGCGATATCGTCAGATTCGGCCGGAAAGATGTCGATCACCTCACCACGCACACGGAACGTCCCGCGCTGGAATGCCTGATCGTTACGCGTGTATTGCAGCTCAGCAAGCCGGCGCAGGATCGCGCGCTGGTCGATAATCATCCCCACCGTCAGGTGCAACATCATCTTCAGATACAGATCCGGATCGCCCAGACCGTAGATCGCGGAAACCGAGGCCACAACCACCACATCCCGCCGCTCAAGCAGGGCTTTGGTCGCCGACAAACGCATCTGTTCAATGTGTTCGTTTACCGACGCATCTTTCTCGATAAAAGTATCAGAGCTCGGGACATAAGCTTCCGGCTGATAATAGTCGTAGTAGGAAACGAAATATTCCACCGCGTTATCCGGGAAGAACTCTTTCATCTCGCCGTACAACTGGGCTGCGAGGGTCTTGTTAGGGGCCAGCACCATCGTCGGACGCTGTAAGTCCGCAATCACGTTGGCGATAGTGAATGTCTTCCCCGACCCCGTCACCCCGAGCAGCGTCTGATGCGCCAGACCATCCTCCAGCCCTTCTTCCAGGCGACGAATCGCCTCAGGCTGATCGCCAGAGGGTTTAAAAGCGGAATTCAGTTTGAACGGTTTACTCATGAGCAGCTACCTGAAGCAATGGGCGGGCAGGTGTGTAATTTTACTCGCAGCAGTATATTTTGCCAGTAAAATATACTGGATGAAAAAACAGTAACGCACCAGAATATTTCTGTTACGCCATCAGAAAGCCCGTCATAGCAGGCTAAAATTTTGGCACTGGCGAGATAAAACACCAGCAAAAATGTGTTATCCCCAAACCAATGACTTTTTTAACATTTGTCAAGACGGCAGATGAAAGTTTTATGGCAACGCATGACGCTTCTGCGACAGCCATTGCTTTTATCTAACATTCTGTATTTCAATGACTATTCTCTCGAGCCGTCTTTCGCATCAATTTAGTCGCAGGCCGCGTCTTCTCTCGCTTACATTGTGTTTTCTAACTCTAATACACAAGGTTATCCACAGGAATAGTGGATAACTGCCTCCAGCCCGTGCTGACTGCCGCCTGGCAAAAACACCGACTTGCCCTTTTCGGGTGGGATAAAAAAAAATTATCGGCATTTTTTTATATTTATCAGCCAACGAAGCCCTGGAGACGGTCGAGATCTTGCTCGCATTTTCACCATTTACCTGCCTGCACCATCCCGACGCGACCAGGCACTGGCAGTGTGCGCAAAATTAACCCGGATCGTTAAAATCCAGACATCGCTGCCGGTGGATCACGCTATCCCGCTGTTTTTCGCGTATTTCCCTTTTCTGGCAAGAGATTTGCAATTTTCTTCTGCTTCCCGGCCTGTCGGGCGAATAACTTCATGATGGAGAAAATCGATGTTGAGTCTTCGCGCAGTGAATCACTATTACGGCAACCAGCACACGCTATGGAATGTGGATCTCGACCTGCAGCCCGGCAAGTGTACCGGCGTGCTGGGACTTCCAGGGATGGGGAAAACGACGCTGGCCAATTGCATCATCGGCAATTTGCCTATCGAAAGCGGTACGATGGTCTGGCATCAGGCAGGCGCGCCACCGTGCGATCTGAGTCCGATCCCGGCGGCAAACCGCATTGCGCTGGGTATTAACTCCGTTTCACAAGAGAGACGAATTTTTTCGCAACTGACAGTCGAGGAAAATCTGCATATTGCGCGCCAGGCGGTTGAAGAAAGCGAAACGATGAACAGCAGCGATATATACCGCCTCTTCCCACAGTTGTACAGTCTGCGTCAGACCAAAGGGGGCGTCTTATCAGAGGATGATCAGCACCAGCTCGCACTCGCCAGCGCACTGGTTACACACCCACGCCTGCTGATCCTCGATGAGCCTACGCGAGGCACGGGCCAGGCGTATATCCACAAGCTGGGGAACCTGATTGTGAGGCTAAGCCAGGAGTTGGGCATCGCGATTATGCTCGCAGAGCAAAGCCTGCCGTTTATTCGTCGGGTCGCTGATTGCTATTGCCTGTTACATCGCGGACGCAATGTGGCCCAGGGACAACTGACGCAGTTCAACGACCCGTTTCTTAACGCCTGGATGGTGCCAGAGGCAAAACGCTAAGGTCAAGATAGTGCCCTGTCGTTGCGCGTTCTGGCTCGTCTTCCAGCCAGGGGATTTCCCCCAGCAGCGGGGCCGGAATCGCGCGTTTCAGCGTTGCCATATATTCAGCATGGCGTTTCCCTGGCGGAGTCACATCATTGGCGACCCACCCCGCCAGCGTCAACCCAGCCTGTTGTACCGCTTGCGCAGTCAGAATGGCATGGTTGATGCAGCCAAGCTTGACGCCAACCACCAGAATCACCGGCAGTTGTTCCGTTTGTACCCAGTCAGAAAAACTCAGCGTGGGTGAAAGCGGCGTATACCAGCCGCCAGCACCTTCCACCAGCACCCAGTCGGCCTGCATTTGCAGCGCCTGTAAACCCGCAGACATCACTGAAGCCAGAATCGGTCGCCCTTCATCAGCGCTGATGATATGCGGTGACGTGGGTTCGGCAAAGGTATAGGGGTTGATTGCCGTATAGTTCACTGCCACAGCGCTGTTGCGCTGCAGGGCAAGGGCATCAGAGTTTCGCAGACCATCTGCCGTCATTTCACTCCCAGAGGCGACGGGCTTATAGCCGACCGTTCGATAACCCAATTGCCCCGCAGCCTGCAGGAGCGCACAGCTGGCAATGGTTTTACCGACCTCAGTGTCCGTCCCGGTGACAAAATACGTTCTGGTCACGTTGAATTACTCCTAAAAAAAGTTGATACGTCAGCGGGTATTTTCCCTGCACGGAGGGCCAGGCTAACTGTAACTGCTGCAGCTGTGAACGGGTCAGTACGCGCTGTTCGCGTCCATCATGGAGATGCGTCGCACCGATCCCTTTTAGCGAGCGCATGGCGCTCAGCGCGTCGTCAAACCACAGTGTCACCGTATGATGCTGATACTCGACGTCCCAGCCATGCAGCGCCTTTTCAAGTTGCTCCACGGGCAAGAAACGGTTGGTGTGCTCCCGGTCATCTACCGCTTGCCACGCCCGACGTAATTCCGGCATCGAACCATGTGCCAACGTACTAAACGCCACCGTGCCTCCGGGACGCACAACCCGGCAAAGCTCGTTTAGCGCCCCGCGTAAATTATCGCACCACTGAACCGCCAGATTGCTCCAGGCCAGGTCAAAGGTGGCGGTGTTTTGTGGGATGGCTTCAATATCCGCCAGCAGATAATGGTGGGCGGCATTTTGCCGCTGTGCCTCTGCCAGCATTTGTTCAGAAAGATCCAGTGCGCTGACTTCACTTCCCTGCTCACGCCAGTAGCGACTCATGCGCCCAGGGCCGCAGCCCGCATCCAGTACCCGTGCATATTCCCGTTCACCAAGCAGCGCCAGCAAGGCGTCGGCGCTTTGGCACTGTAGCCCGGCATGTTGTTCATAGTGGGAAGCGGCGCGTCCAAATGCGGCAGCAATGGCCTGTTTATTGACCTGCGCCATGCAGCACCTCCAGTAAACGGTCGATATCCTGGCATTCATGAGCCTGCGTCAGCGTCAGCCGTAATCTGGCTGTGCCGACCGGTACAGTAGGAGGCCGGATGGCGGTCACCCAACACCCCTGAGCGCGTAAAGCCTCCGCCAGTTGCAGCGCTTTATGGTTATCGCCCACGATCAATGGCTGGATGGCACTGTCTGAATTTGCCAGCGTGAAATCCGGCGTATCCAGGCCAGCACGAAAACGTTGGATCAACATCGCCAGTTTTTCCCGGCGTTCATCCCCCTCGCGACTGCGGATCACTGCCAGCGCGGCACGCAATGCCTGCGCCTGCGCTGGCGGCATGCTGGTGCTGTAAATCAGATGACGGGCAAACTGCAGCAGATAATCAGCCACGCTGTCAGAACACAGTATTGCCGCACCGCTGACGCCAAATCCCTTACCAAATGTCACCACCAGCAGTTCAGGTTTGACCTGCTGTCGGGAGCACGAGCCGCGCCCTTCCTCACCGCACACGCCGATACCGTGCGCATCATCCACCAGCAACCAGGCCGCCTGGCGTTGCGCTGCGGCATGGATATCCGCCAGCGGTGCGCTATCGCCATCCATGCTGAACACGCCTTCGGTAACCACTAACTGCTGCCCCGGACAGGGGGCAGACAGCAGACGAGTCAGATGTTGCGGGTCGTTATGGGTAAAACGGCGTAACACGGCGGGACTCAGGCTGGCCGCTTCCAGCAACGACGCATGGCTGAGGCGGTCGGCGACAATCCGATCCTCTTTTCCCATCAACGCGGCGATCACCGCCTGGTTGGCAGCAAAGCCGGAGATGAACAGCAATGCTCGTGAATAACCCAGCCATTGCGCCAGTTCGTCTTCGAGCGCCTGATGCGCGATGGAATAGCCGCTAACATGGCCTGACCCTCCGCTACCGACGCCAAAACGTTCAGCCCCCTGCTGCCAGGCACAGACTATCTGCGGATGGTGACTCAACCCCAGATAATCGTTACTGGAAAAATTCAGATACTGACGCCCCTCGGCCAACAACCAGCGCCCTGCCCCCTGCGTCACCGCATAACGGCGACGCAGGGCATCAGCACAACGACGCGCCGTTAGCGCATCGTCAATTTTTTGCTGCCAGGTCATACGGTTGCCGCGTTGTAGTAATCGTCTGTATCCGGGGTGCGCAACGCCTGCTCCAGACGTTGCTGCTGTTCGTTATCCCCCGCCAGCACCGCCGTTTGTTGCGGATTCAGACCGAGCTTGCGGAATAAAAGCAGATCTTTGTCTTCGTTCGGGTTGGGTGTAGTCAGCAGCTTGCAGCCGTAGAAAATCGAGTTGGCCCCGGCCATAAAACACATTGCCTGGGTCTGTTCGTTCATCTGCTCACGCCCGGCAGAAAGACGCACGTATGACGTTGGCATCATGATGCGGGCCACAGCGATAGTGCGAATAAAATCAAACGCATCGACATCGTCGTTATCTGCCAGCGGCGTGCCTTTTACTTTCACCAGCATGTTGATCGGCACGCTTTCCGGCGGTGTTGGTAAATTCGCTAACTGCAGCAATAAACCAGCGCGATCGGTCACCGTTTCACCTAACCCCACGATACCGCCAGAGCAGACTTTAATCCCCGCCTCGCGCACTTTGTCCAGCGTATCAAGTCGCTCCTGGTAGGAACGGGTGGTGATGATATTGCCGTAGAACTCCGGCGAGGTGTCGAGGTTGTGGTTGTAGTAGTCGAGTCCCGCACTGGCCAGACGCTGAGCCTGCGTTTCATTGAGCGTGCCCAGCGTCATGCAGGCTTCCAGCCCCAGTTCTTTTACGCCCTGGACCATCTGTTCCAGGTAAGGCATATCGCGCTCATGCGGATTCTTCCACGCCGCCCCCATGCAAAATCGCGTTGAACCGGCCTGTTTCGCCTTACGCGCGGAATCCAGAACCTGCTCAACTTCCATCAGGCGCTCGGTTTCCAGACCGGTTTTATAGCGTGAACTTTGCGGGCAGTATTTGCAATCTTCCGGACAAGCACCGGTTTTAATCGACAGCAGCGTACTCACCTGTACCTGCCGCGGATCAAAATGCTGACGGTGCACCTGTTGCGCTTCAAACAGCAGATCCAGCAGCGGTTTTTCAAATAATTCGGTGACTTGCGACATTGTCCAGCGAGAAGTGTGAGCCATATTGATATACGTTTCGTTGTAAGTTTGGTGTAGACTCGTAAACCTAAATCTTTTTAATTTGGTTTACAAGTCGATTATGACAACGGACGATCTTGCTTTTGACCAACGCCATATCTGGCATCCATACACCTCGATGACCTCTCCTTTGCCGGTTTACCCGGTGGCACGCGCCGAAGGTTGCGAACTGATTTTAGCCAGCGGTGAGAGACTGATTGACGGCATGTCATCCTGGTGGGCGGCGATCCATGGCTACAATCACCCGCAGTTGAACGCCGCGATGAAAACGCAGATTGATGCCATGTCGCATGTGATGTTTGGCGGTATTACCCATGCCCCGGCCATTACATTGTGTCGCCAGTTGGTGGACATGACACCCAAGGCGCTGGAGTGCGTTTTTCTCGCGGATTCAGGTTCGGTTGCCGTCGAAGTGGCAATGAAAATGGCGCTGCAATACTGGCAGGCAAAAGGCGAAGCGCGTCAGCGTTTCCTGACGTTTCGTAACGGCTATCACGGTGACACCTTCGGCGCCATGTCGGTCTGCGATCCCGACAACTCAATGCACAGCCTGTGGAAGGGTTATCTGCCAGAAAACCTGTTTGCGCCCGCCCCGCAAAGCCGCATGGGCGGCGAGTGGGACGAACTGGATATGGTACCGTTCGCCCGCCTGATGGCCGCGCATCGCCACGAGATAGCAGCGGTGATCCTTGAGCCAATCGTACAGGGCGCTGGCGGTATGCGCATGTATCATCCCGAATGGCTGAAGCGTATTCGCAAGATGTGTGACCGTGAAGGTATCCTGTTGATTGCCGATGAAATTGCCACCGGATTTGGTCGTACAGGTAAACTGTTTGCCTGTGAACATGCTGGTATTACGCCGGATATTTTGTGCCTCGGCAAAGCGTTAACCGGCGGCACGATGACCCTTTCCGCGACCCTGACCACCCGCCTGGTCGCAGAAACCATCAGCAACGGTGATGCTGGCTGCTTTATGCACGGCCCGACCTTTATGGGTAATCCGCTGGCCTGCGCCGTCGCCTCGGCCAGCCTGTCGCTACTCAACACCGGCGAGTGGCGCTCACAGGTCGCGGCCATTGAAACGCAGTTGCGTGAAGAACTCGCCCCCGCAGCAGATTCCGACTATGTCGCCGACGTGCGCGTGCTTGGCGCTATTGGCGTCATTGAAACTACGCGTCCGGTGAATATGGCCGCATTACAGAAGTTCTTTGTCGAACAGGGCGTGTGGGTACGACCGTTTGGCAAGCTGATCTATCTGATGCCGCCGTACATTATTCAGCCCGAGCAGTTGCGCCGCCTGACGCAGGCCGTCAATGAGGCTGTGCGCCAGGCAACATTTTTTTGCGATTAATCAGCGGTAAGCTCTGCAGTTTCTGGCTACACTTTTTGGCTAACGAGAGGAGTCAGCATGAAATTAATCAGCAACGATCTGCGCGATGGGGAAAAGCTACCACATCGCCACGTCTTTAACGGCATGGGGTACGACGGGGATAATCTTTCGCCACATCTGGCATGGGATGATGTGCCCGCCGGAGCTAAAAGCTTTGTCGTGACCTGCTATGATCCTGATGCGCCTACCGGCTCCGGCTGGTGGCATTGGGTAGTGGTCAATCTGCCGGCGGATACCCGCGCACTACCGCAAGGGTATGGCTCCGGACGGGTTACCCTGCCGGATGGGGTCATTCAAACCCGAACAGATTTCGGCAAAGCGGGCTATGGCGGTGCGGCACCACCGAAAGGCGAAACCCATCGCTATATATTTACGGTTCACGCGCTGGATGTGGAACGGATTGATGTCGATGAGAGCGCCAGCGGCGCGATGGTCGGATTTAACGTCCATTTTCATTCGCTCGCCAGCGCATCGATTACTGCGATGTTTAGTTAAACGCAGCGCCGGATAAGCGTCAGCGCATCCGGCAGGGTATTACAGAAACTCAGGCAACAATTTTAACAACGCACCCTGCGCTAACAGTTCGGTCGCACATTCAATATCCGGGGCGAAAAAACGGTCCTGCGTATAGTGCGCAACCTGCTCACGCAGCGTCTGGCGCGCCTGCTCCAGTAGCGGACTTGAGGTTAATCCTTCACGTAAATCAATCCCCTGACAAGCCGCCAGCCACTCCACAGCAATCACGCCACGCGTATTCGCCGCCATCTCCCACAGTCTACGACCTGCAGCAGGTGCCATTGAGACATGATCTTCCTGATTTGCTGACGTGGGTAAACTATCCACGCTGTGCGGGTGCGCGAGGGCTTTATTCTCGCTCGCCAGCGCAGCTGCTGTCACCTGAGCAATCATGAAACCGGAGTTAACCCCGCCATTTTTCACCAGGAAAGGTGGCAGTTGCGACATATGTTTATCCATCATCAACGCAATACGTCGCTCGGATAACGCCCCGATTTCGGCAATCGCCAGCGCCAGATTATCCGCTGCCATTGCCACCGGTTCAGCATGGAAGTTACCACCAGAAATAACATCACCTTCTTCGGCAAACACCAACGGGTTGTCCGAAACGGCGTTGGCCTCCACCAGCAACACCTCCATGACCTGGCGCATTTGTGTCAGACAGGCTCCCATGACCTGAGGCTGGCAGCGCAGAGAATAGGGGTCCTGCACTTTTTCACAGTTGTGATGCGACTGTGAAAGTGCGCTGGAATCGGTCAGCACATGGCGATACAGCGTCGCGGCATCAATTTGTCCACGCTGTCCTCGTGCCGCATGAATACGGGCATCAAACGGACGACGCGAGCCTAATACCGCTTCGGTGGTCAGTGCCCCGCACACCGTCGCGGAAGCAAACAGCTCCTGCGCCTCAATCAACCCACGTAATGCAAAGGCGGTGGAAGCCTGGGTGCCATTCAGCAGCGCCAACCCTTCCTTCGCTTCCAGAGTAATCGGCTCCAGCCCGGCCTTCTTCAGCGCGTCTGCCGCCGGGAGCCATTCTCCCTGCCAGCGCGCCTTGCCTTCTCCCAACAGTGTCAGGGACATATGCGCCAGCGGAGCCAGGTCGCCCGATGCCCCCACCGATCCTTTCGCCGGAATGAGCGGGTACACCCCGGCGTTGACCAGCGCAATCAGCGCTTCAATGACGTTCAGGCGAATACCGGAAAAACCACGCGCCAGGCTGTTAATTTTCAGCACCATAATCAGGCGCACCATCGCATCATCTAACGCTTCGCCTACACCTGCTGCATGAGACAATACCAGCGAGCGCTGTAAATTTTGCAGATCGTCAGTCGCGATACGTGTCTGAGCCAGAAGCCCAAACCCGGTATTAATGCCATACGCCGTGCGGCCTTCCGCGACAATGCTATTGACGCAGGCGACGCTGGCATTAATTGCGTCAATCGCACTGGCATCAAGGCTCAGTTGAACCGGCTGTTGCCAGATATCGCGCAACTGCGCAAAGCTAAGGTGGCCAGGCGTTAAGGTAATTGTGTTCATATCAGCGTTTCCCCTGCGTGGCGGCAATCATCGGCAAATTCAGCCCTTCTTCGACGGCACATTCCACTGCAATGTCATACCCGGCATCGGCATGGCGCATGACACCTGTCGCCGGATCGTTATGTAATACCCGGGCAATACGTGCAGCAGCTTCATCAGAGCCATCACAAACAATCACCATGCCGGCATGTTGGGAGAACCCCATTCCAACGCCACCACCGTGGTGCAGTGATACCCAGGTCGCACCGCTGGCGGTATTCAGCAGCGCATTCAGCAGCGGCCAGTCGGATACCGCGTCAGAACCGTCGCGCATCGCTTCGGTTTCGCGGTTCGGGCTGGCAACAGAGCCTGAATCCAGATGGTCACGGCCGATGACGATAGGTGCAGACACTTCACCGCTGCGTACCATCTCATTAAATGCCAGACCCAGCTTTTGTCGCCATTCCAGACCAACCCAACAGATACGTGCCGGTAAGCCCTGGAAGTTGATCCGCTCACGTGCCATGTCCAGCCAGTGATGCAGATGCTTATCATCAGCCACGATCTCTTTCACTTTGGCATCGGTTTTATAAATATCCTGCGGATCGCCGGAAAGCGCTACCCAGCGGAACGGACCAATGCCGCGGCAGAACAACGGACGAATATAAGCAGGCACAAACCCTGGGAAATCAAAGGCGTTTTCCACCCCCATCTCTTTGGCCATCTGGCGAATGTTATTGCCGTAATCAAACGTCGGTACACCCATTTTGCTAAACGCTAGCATCGCCTCAACATGCGTCGCCATTGAACGTTTTGCCGCCTGTACCGTACCTTGCGGATCGGATACCGCTTTCGCCTGATACTCTTCCCAACTCCAGCCGGACGGCAGATAACCGTGCAGTGGGTCATGGGCGCTGGTCTGGTCAGTGACCATATCCGGGCGTACGCCGCGCTTAACCAGTTCCGGTACAATGTCGGCTGCGTTCGCGCACAATGCAATGGACACCGCTTTACCTTCGCGGGTGTATTTGTCGATACGCGCCAAAGCGTCGTCCAGTGAGGTGGCCTGCTCATCCACGTAACGGGTGCGCAGACGGAAATCAATGCGGCTTTGCTGACATTCAATATTCAGAGAACACGCGCCCGCAAGCGTAGCTGCGAGCGGCTGCGCACCGCCCATGCCGCCCAGCCCGGCGGTCAGAACCCAGCGTCCGCTCAGGCTGCCCTGATAATGCTGACGTCCGGCCTCAACGAAGGTTTCATAAGTGCCCTGTACGATGCCCTGACTGCCGATGTAGATCCAGCTCCCTGCAGTCATCTGGCCATACATCGCCAGACCTTTGGCGTCCAGTTCGTTGAAGTGTTCCCAGGTAGCCCAGTGCGGCACCAGGTTGGAGTTGGCAATCAACACACGCGGCGCATTGTCATGAGTTTTGAACACGCCGACCGGTTTCCCGGACTGAACCAGCAGAGTTTCATCAGATTCCAGTTCGGTCAGTGCCTTGACGATGGCGTCATAGCACTCCCAGTCACGCGCGGCGCGGCCAATCCCGCCGTACACCACCAGCTCATGCGGATTTTCCGCCACGTCAGGGTCCAGATTGTTCATTAACATGCGCAGCGGCGCTTCGGTCAGCCAGCTTTTGGCCGTTAAGGTAGTGCCGCGTGGGGCACGCACATCCTGCTGACGATACTTGCTGTGAGACATGACAAAAACTCCTCAGGCTGAATGTAGGCCGGATCAGGCGTGTATACCGCCATCCGGCACAGCGCCTGATGGCGACGCTAACGCGTCTTATCAGGCCTACGATTAACGATCACATTAGCTAAAAGTATATACTTGTCTATACAATCAGGCGCAAGACCGTAATTAACAACTGAGCTACATTTTTGCCATACTGCGGCAGCAATCACGATTTTCAGGACATAAATCGCCCTTGCAGACGATAGCGGGAACCAGGGAAAAGTAAGCGGGCATGAGAGACAATAGAAGACGCCGACCAGGTCTTCCGGCGGATCAACAGGCAGGGATCGTGCTCTTTGATATGCAACAGCGCACACTCTTCCGCGCTGGCGCGTACCGCTTCGACAATATGTTCCCCTTCCGTCAAAGGGGCGATGAGTGACAGGTAAGCATGCGGCGTGGTCTGGCTGTAATCCTGCAACAGATACTCCGGCACAATCTCCGCATTCACGCAGCGATCTTCAATCTGCACCGGCAGCTCGTTCTCATAGTGCACCATGATGGAGTGAAAAATGGGGGTGCCTTCTTTGACGTTTAACGCCGTGGCTTGCTGCGCATTTGCCCGGGTTCTTTCCAGCGTCAGAACCTCACAGCGGTGCTGATGCTGGCGCGCATTAATTTCATCCGCGATGCTGCGAATTTCGAACAGCGCGGATTGACCTTTAGGTTCGGCGACAAATGTTCCCACCCCTTGCAAACGCACCAGCAATCCTTCATCCGTTAGCTCACGTAGTGCCCGGTTGATCGTCATACGGCTAAAACCATACTGCGCCACCAGTTCCGCCTCCGATGGGATACGATCGTGAGGTTGCCAAATACCGCTGGAAATCTTCTCACTGATCTCCATTTTGACCTTTTCGTAAAAAGGAGCCGGAGCAGTTTGGGGGCGGGTTCGGTGCATTCGTTAGCCTTCCTTAAGCTGAGAATTTTAATAAGTGCAGTTTACAGGTATAACCCGGACCTGATAAGCGCAATTCCCTTAGGCATATCAGTGCCACCAGTGCGCAATTTGCCAACCCAATCGTGCCGCAACGCGCGCCGCCCTGCCATCATCATCAAAACGCGGGTTAAACTCAACCATATCCACCGCCTGTAATTTACCGCTGCGACAAAGGGGTTCAATGAGCCCCAACAACGTCGCCAGCGGGACACCCAACGCGGCAGGCGCGGATACGGCCGGCATTTCCCATACCGGTAATACGTCAAGATCGATAGTCAGATAGATGACATCCATGTTTGCAACAAATTGCGCCAGCTGAGTCTGAGCCGTATGACAGTGCAGATCTTCCACCACGATGACCCCCAGCCGTTGCGCCTCATCCCACAAAGCCTGGGTATTCGCAGCCCGACTGACGCCCACGCAGGCGTAATGAAATTCACGCTGCTGTTGCTCACAGAGATGTGCCAGTTGACGAAACGGCGTACCGGATGTGGGTTGTTCGGCGTAGCGTAGATCCATGTGCGCATCGAGGTTAACAATCCCCACTTTTGCCTGCGGGAATGCATCCAACACCCCTGCACCATGAGCAAATGCCGTTTCGTGTCCCCCGCCCAACACGAAGGTACGCATATCCGCCTGCAGGCAACGCTGCACCGCTGTGCGCAGCGCCTGCTGAGCACCTTCAAGGTCGGGCGCCTGGGCCACAATGTTTCCCAAATCCACCAGCCGTTGATGGCCCGCGTGACTGGCTAAATTGGCCAGCGCTTTACGCAGCACATCGGGCGCACCAGCCGCCCCCATACGCCCCTGATTGCGCTTTACACCTTCATCACAGGCAAATCCGAGCAACGCAATCTGCTCACGGTACATTTCCGGTGTAAATGCCGGGCTAAGCGAAATGGTCTGAAACAGACGCAGCGCAGTCGGCGACTCAGCGCGGTCATCACGCCCCTGCCAGAGAGCAGGAGAAGCGGGTTGCCAGTTGGTCATGATGGTTGCCCTCTGAAAACGCGTTGATAGAGTGGGTTGCGACCGGGTTCATAGAGAATTTCGACCGGTAATTGTGCGTCCCACACAACAAAGTCGGCCACAAACCCGGCTTTCAGTTGTCCATGAGTGGCGTGACGACCCAGCGCGCGGGCAGCATGGCGCGTTACCCCTGCCCATGCCTCTTCCGGCGTTAAGCCAAACTGTACACAGGCCATATTCATTGCCCAGTGCAGGCTAATAAACGGGCTGGTGCCTGGGTTGTAGTCGGTCGCCACCGCCATCGGAACCTGATACTGACGTAATAACTCAACTGGCGGACGCTGCTTCTCTTTGAGGAAATAAAAAGCGCCGGGCAATAGCACCCCAACCGTACCGTTTTGGCTCATCGCCGCTACGCCCGCTTCGTCCAGATATTCAATGTGATCGGCTGATAATCCGTGGTAGCGGCTAACCAGTTGCGCCCCGCCCAGTAATGACAGTTGTTCGACATGACCTTTAACCGGGATGCCCAACGCCTGCGCGGCCTGAAATACGCGTTCGCTCTGCGCCAGCGTAAAGCCCACGGTTTCACAGAACAGATCAACGGTTTCAAACAATCCCTGTTCCCACAACTGCGGCAAAATCGTTTCGCAAACCAGCGTAATGTAGCTATCGGGATCATCGCGATACTGCGCCGGTGTGGCATGTGCAGCTAACAGCGTTGGGCTTATTTCGACGGTGTTTTCTGCTGCCAGCGCAGCCACGACGCGTAAAATTTTCTCTTCTGTCGTCAAATCCAGGCCGTAGCCCGATTTGATTTCCAGCAACGTAACGCCTTCTTTGATCAACCGTTCCATTCGCCCCTGCGCCAGCTGTAAGAGCTGCTCATCGGAGGCGCTGCGCGTCGCCGTAACGGTGGCATTGATCCCTCCCCCCTGAGCACTGATCTGTTGGTATGAAACACCGTTTAGCCGCTGTTCCCATTCACCTGCACGATTACCACCAAACACCAGGTGCGTATGGCAATCAATCAGACCCGGCGTAATCAATCGTCCTTGCATATCAAGGGTATTATCGTGTGTAAGGTATAACGACGACTCAGGCACAATGTCCCGAATCTTACCCTGACGGACGATTAGCGCATGGCCATCCACCAGCCCATACGGAGTATCACGTTCAGGATCCATGGTCGCCAGGCGGACATTACGCCAGATAGCATCATCAGGGAAAAATTGCTGCATTCGACTCACCACTTGTCATAGGTTGTATAGACATTTATTTTGCATCCTGTGGATGTTGTCAACCTGAAGGACCAAAATTGTTATCTAATTGTGATATAAGGACTCTCTACACCCGACATTGCTGCTATAAAAAACAACTTTTTACCTTTTCACCTTCCCGTTTCGCTCAACTTAGTATAAAAAAGCAGGCTTCAATGGATAACTTTCAAAGCCCGGAGCAACCTGTGAACATTTCATCAGTTTCCCGTCTGGCGCTGGCAATGGCTTTTGGCGTGACGCTGACAGCCTGTAGCTCTACACCGCCCGATCAACGTCCTTCCGATCAGACCGCGCCTGGAACGTCTATGCGCCCGATTCTGTCGGCAAATGAAGCGAAAAATTTTGTCGCTGCACATTATTTTTCAGCTCTGACGCCAAACACTGCGCCATGGAGTCCTTCCTCTATTTCCCTGCCCGCCCAGCCTGACTTTGTCGTTGGCCCCGCAGGAACTCAAGGCGTTACCCATACCAGTATTCAGGCGGCAGTTGATGCGGCAATCATCAAACGCACCAATAAACGTCAGTACATCGCCATCATGCCTGGCGAGTATCAGGGCACGGTCTATATTCCGGCCGCGACAGGAAGCCTGACGCTCTACGGTATGGGCGAAAAACCGCTTGATGTGAAAATTGGCCAGGCGATTGATGGCGAAATGAGTACCGCAGACTGGCGTCGTACGGTGAACCCTGGCGGAAAATATATGCCGGGTAAACCTGCGTGGTATATGTATGATAATTGCCAGAATAAGCGTGGCACAAACATCGGCGTGATGTGTTCTGCGGTTGTCTGGTCGCAAAACAATGGTCTGCAGTTGCAGAACCTGACCATCGAAAATAACCTCGGTGACAGCGTTGATGCGGGTAACCACCCGGCCGTCGCACTGCGTACCGATGGCGATAAAGTGCAGATCGACAAGGTCAATATTCTGGGACGTCAGAACACCTTCTTCGTAACCAATAGCGGCGTGCAAAACCGTCTGGAAAACGATCGTCAGCCGCGTACGCTGGTGACGAACAGCTACATTGAAGGCGATGTGGATATGGTTTCTGGTCGCGGTGCTGTAGTGTTCGATAACACCGATTTCCGCGTAGTAAACTCCCGCACCCAGCAGGAAGCCTACGTATTTGCGCCAGCAACCCTGTCGAATATTTACTACGGTTTCCTCGCCACCAATAGCCGCTTTACCGCAGCAGGCGATGGCGTCGCGCAGTTGGGCCGCTCGCTGGATGTCGATTCCAACACTAACGGTCAGGTGGTTATTCGCGACAGCGTGATCAACGAAGGCTTTAACATGGCAAAACCCTGGGCTGACAGCGTTATCTCAAAACGTCCGTTTGCCGGGAACACCGGTGCGGAAGATGACAAAGGTGAAATTCAGCGCAACCTGAACGACACCAACTTCAACCGCATGTGGGAATACAACAACCGCGGTATTGGCAGCAAAGTGGTTGCAGTACCTAAGCAGTAAACGTCATTCCCTTTCGTACGCCCGGTAAGCGGATGCGCCGACCGGGCAGTGTGCCGGACAGGGGTTTACATGCCCTGTCCGGCCTGCAAAACGAATAACGAATTAGTACGCGTTAACCACCACCCACATTGGGCCCTGGCCTACCGCATAGCGTCCTTTCTCTGCCAGCAATCCCTGTTCACCCGCAATTTCATACACCGCAATATGGTGGGACTTCTGCCCTGCGGCAATCAGGTATTTCCCGCTGTGGTCGATATTAAAACCGCGCGGCTGTGTTTCAGTAGGCTGGAAGCCTTCTTTCGTCAGCACGCTTCCGTCTTCTGATACGCTGAATACCGTAATCAGGCTGGCGGTACGATCGCAGGCATACAGATGACGACCATCTGGCGTAATATGGATATCTGCCGCCCAGCGGGTATCGGCGAAATCAGCCGGCATCATATCCAGCGTCTGCACGCACTCAATTTTGCCGTACGGATCTTTCAGTTCCCAAACATCAACTGAACTGTTCAACTCATTCACGCAGTAGGTATATTGCTGATTCGGATGGAACACCATATGACGCGGACCCGCACCTTCAACGGTGGTCACTTCTGCCGGCTCCTGCGCGACCAAATGGCCATCATCACTGACGGTGAACAGGCAGATACGATCCTGTTTCAACGCAGGAACCCACAACGTACGGTTATCTGGTGAGATATTGGCCGAGTGGCAGCCGTCAAGACCTTCAACCACATCTACCAGCTCCACCGGCAGACCCTCTTCCAGACGCGTAACGCTTACACTACCCGCGTTATAAGAGCCGACGAATACGAAACGCCCTTGATGATCGGTCGAAATATGCGTCGGGCTCCCCGGCAGTGCAGATTCCGCAGCGAATGTCAGTGCACCGTCATCAGGTGCGATACGGTATGCCAGCACCCGAAACTCCGGACGCACACCGACATAGAGGTAGCGTTTATCCGGGCTGACAACCATCGGCTGTACCTGACCCGGTACATCAACCACCTGCGTCAGCGTCAGTGAACCATCGTGATTCAGGCCCCAGACGTGAATTTGCTGACTCTCAGGGCTGGCGGTATAAACGGTTTGCTTCATGAAAACTCCTTTGCTTTTGGCAGGTGGCTGCAATGGCCTGACACACGCCTAAGGTAGACGCTTTTATCGGTGAATGCTTAATTAAGGCTCAGAATTTTGTCCGGCCCCCGACTCGGTGTACCATTCTGACAGACAAAATTCTCAACCTTCATCTGGAAAAACCTATGACCGCACGCGTGATTGCCCTGGATTTAGACGGTACGTTGCTGACCCCGAAAAAAACCTTGCTGCCATCCTCTCTCGAGGCGCTCTCTCGCGCCAGAGAAGCAGGCTACCAACTTATCATTGTCACGGGTCGCCATCACGTTGCTATTCATCCTTTTTATCAGGCACTGGCGCTGGATACACCTGCAATTTGCTGCAACGGTACCTATTTGTATGATTATCAGGCGAAAAAGGTACTGGAATCCGATCCCCTTCCGGTTAACCAGGCGTTGCAGTTGATTGATATGCTGAATGAACATCAGATCCACGGGCTGATGTATGTTGACGAGGCCATGCTGTATGAACGCCCGACCGGGCATGTGGTGCGTACCGCAAACTGGGCGCAAACGCTGCCGCCAGAACAGCGTCCTACCTTCACTCAGGTGCCTTCGCTGGCACAGGCCGCGCATGACGTTAACGCCGTGTGGAAATTTGCCCTGACCGACGAAGATATTCCAAAGCTGCAGCAATTTGGTAAACATGTTGAACAGCAGTTGGGGCTGGAGTGTGAGTGGTCCTGGCACGATCAGGTTGACGTGGCCCGTAAAGGCAACAGCAAAGGACGACGCCTTGCCCAGTGGATTGAAGCGCAAGGTGGATCAATGGAAAACGTGATCGCCTTTGGCGATAACTTTAATGATATCAGTATGCTGGAAGCCGCGGGCACCGGCGTGGCGATGGGAAATGCCGATGATGCAGTCAAAGCCCGCGCCAATATTGTCATTGGCGACAATACCACCGACAGCATCGCCAAATTTATCTATTCTCAGTTGCTGTAATCAGGCGGTAATCGATACGCTCTTAATTTGGGCGTACAACCACAGGCCAGGCTTGATGCCAAGTTCATCCCTGGCCCATGGGCTGATTCTCGCCCACAGCGTTTTCCCGCCGACTTCAAGCTGTACTTCTACCTGTCCGTTGTCGTCATAGCATGACGCCACCTTTGCCCGTAGTACGTTACGAATACTGGTCTGCTGCGGCGGTTGTAATACCAGCGAAACATCAGATGCCTGAATCCGGATACGCAATGCGGTTTGCAGCGGTTTATCCAGCTTATTGACCCACAGATGCTGATCGCCCAGCGCCAGCGCGGTCATCGCATAGTGAGGATGATGTTCCAGCACGCTGACTTTCAGAATGCTGCTCTGCTGCTCTTTCGGCAACCAGGGGTGCATTACGCTACTCCCCCAGACGTCCTCCAGCGAACCAAATGCTTTCACCTGCCCGTTTTCCAGCACCATCACTTTGTCCGCCAGGTGCAAAATTTCATCGAGCGAGTGGCTGACATACAACATGGGAATATTAATTTCGCGCGCCAGCCGCTGCAGATAAGGCAACAACTCACGTTTACGTGGAATGTCCAGCGAGGCTAACGGCTCATCGAGCAGCAACAATTCGGGTGCGGTCAGTAACGCGCGACCAATAGCAACACGCTGCTTTTCGCCACCAGACAGGCCGCCAGGTAGACGGTCGAGCAAAGGCTCTATGCCCAGCAATGCCACCAGCTTATCAAACTGCCCGGCCATGCTTTTCGCCATACCATAACGCAGATTACCGCGCACTTTGTAATGCGGGAACAGACGCGCATCCTGAAAAACATAGCCCACCCGGCGTTTTTCAGGCGTCAGGCAGATACCGTTTTCAACGTCATTCAGTACCCGACCGTTGAGCACAATGCGCCCGGACTGTGGTTGGGTCAGGCCACTGATAGCATTAATCAGCGATGTTTTGCCCGCACCAGAGACACCAAAAATAGCGGTGATACCGCTGGCTGGCAGCGTTTCGTTGAGCGTCAGACAGTGGGTTCCCAGCGTCTGGGAGAAATTAAGTTCCAGCATAATTATCGCCCCGTCCGCTCACGGCTAATTCGCGCCAGCCACTCAGAAATGAGCAGCGAAATCAGCGCCAGCACAATAGAAATAATGCATAACCTTGCCGCCGCACTTTCGCCGCCCGGCGTCTGGATGAGGGTGTACATTGCCGAAGGAATGGTGCGCGTTTCGCCAGGGATATTTGAAACAAAAGTAATGGTTGCGCCGAATTCACCGAGTGAACGCGCGAACGCCAGCACCGTACCGACAATTATGCCAGGCAGCATCAACGGTAAGGTAATGGTCATGAATACGCGCCAGCGCCCGGCTCCCAGCGTTCGGGCCGCTTGCTCCAGCTTGACGTCTACGCCTTCAAGCGCCAGACGTATTGCCCGCACCATAAGAGGAAAAGACATTACCGCTGCGGCCAGAACCGCACCACGCCAGCTAAACGCAAACGTGATACCGAACCAGTCATATAACCACTCGCCAATAAATCCGCGCCGCCCCATAGCCACCAGCAGCAGGTACCCCACCACGACCGGAGGCAGTACCAGCGGCAAGTGCAGTACGCTGTCGAGCAACGCTTTGCCCGGGAACTTGCAGCGTACCAGTAACCAGGCAAAGAAGATCCCAAACGGCAGGCTAAACAACACGGCCAGGGAAGAAACTTTCAGGCTCAGTAAGACAGCCTGCCATTCTGGATCAGTCAGTATCATTACTTGGTCGTAAATCCATAACGTTTGAAGATTTCAGAAGCCTGCGGTCCCTTCAGGTAATCATAGAACGCGCTGACCGTTGCGTTGGCGTGCCCATCAACAACCGCGATAGGGTATTCCACTTTTTTATGTGAGTCTTCCGGGAAGGTCGCCACAACTTTTACGCCTTTGCTGGCTACGGCATCAGAACCGTAGACAATGCCCAGCGGGGCTTCGTTGCGTTCAACCAGCGCCAATGCGCCACGAACATCTTCAGCCGGTGCCAATTTCGGTGCCAGGGTATCCCATGCACCCAATTTTTGCAGCGCTTCTTTGGCGTAAATACCTGCCGGAACATGTTCCGGGTCGCCTACGGCCAGACGCCCGCCGTTCAACAGGCTGGTCCAGTTGGTTTTGCTGTCGATGGTGAAGTCTTTCTGTGCACTGGCTTTCGGCGCGACAACGACCAGACTGTTACCGAGCAGCGTTTTGCGCGTTGCGGTATCGATAGACTTTTTATCTACCGCGTAATCCATCCATTTCTGATCGGCTGAAATAAACAGATCGGCCGGGGCACCTGCTTCAATCTGGCGTGCCAGCGTAGAAGAAGAGGCAAAAGAGGAGACAACATCAACATTCTTCTCTTTTTTATATTCTGCGGCAATGTCCTGCATCGCGTTCGTTAACGACGCCGCTGCAAACACTGTGATTTTACCTTCATCCGCCAGTGCATGTCCGGCAACAGAAAGAGAAAGTGTTGCCCCTGCAAACAAGCGTAACCATGTACGTGCCATCTGTAACTCCTTTGAGTTTCGTTATGTAGGCGCAAATATAACGATTAAATCAGGATTTTCCCAGTGGTTATTACTACCAATTAGAGGTTACACAAAGAAAATATCGGCAGGGAAAGCAGGATCTTGAGGAACTAACGCAGTTTGATAATGAGCAATAAAAAACGCCCGGCTAAGCGGGCGTTCGGGGAATCAATGGTTCTGTCTGGATTGGTCTTTCTGACCGATACCGGAAAAAATGTTGAACACTTCACCCAGTCCGTAAATCAGTCCCAGAATGATGGCCATTACCACAGGTACCATGATTACGGCGAATACCAGACTTTTCAATAACTCTAACATGGTCAACTCCAGATATAGTCCTTAGTTGTATTCTAACCACATAACACAGAAAAGCACTCCCCTTTTGTGCGGTCGGCTTTGCTCGGGCGCGGTTTTCCGTCACAATACCCTTTTTTGCCAGGAGCTTGTTATGCAGGCCGAAATCCTACTTACACTGAAACTTCAGCAAAAACTGTTTGCCGATCCCCGCCGCATTTCTCTGCTTAAGCACATTGCGCTTTCCGGCTCCATCAGTCAGGGCGCGAAGGATGCAGGTATCAGTTATAAAAGCGCCTGGGACGCGATTAACGAAATGAACCAGCTGAGTGAGCAGACACTGGTAGAGCGCGCCACCGGTGGCAAAGGCGGCGGCGGTGCAGTGTTAACACGCTACGGCCAGCGCCTGATTCAGTTATACGATCTGCTGGCGCAAATTCAGCAAAAAGCCTTCGATGTCCTGAGCGATGACGATGCGGTTCCACTGAATAGCTTGCTGGCGGCCATCTCCCGCTTCTCACTGCAAACCAGTGCGCGTAACCAATGGTTTGGCACCATCACCGCACGCGACCACGACCAGGTTCAACAGCATGTTGACGTCCTGCTGGCCGATGGCGAAACCCGGCTGAAAGTCGCGATTACCGCGCAAAGCGGTGAACGTCTGGGGCTTGATGAAGGCAAAGAAGTCTTGATCCTGTTGAAAGCACCGTGGGTGGGGATCACCCAGGATGATGCTATCGCTCAGGCCGCCGATAACCAATTGCAAGGCACCATCAGCCATATTGAACGCGGAAGCGAGCAGTGTGAAGTGTTAATGACCTTGCCGGATGGACAGACGCTGTGCGCCACCGTGCCGACTGACGATGCGCTATCACTGCAAGAAGGCGCGAATGTCACTGCCTACTTCAACGCGGACAGAGTGATTATCGCCACGCTGTGCTAAATCGTTAAGCCCGCTTCGCCTGATGGCGCTGCGCTTATCAGGCCTACGTTCAGGCCGGATAAGGTACCCGCGCCGCCATCCGGCAACAAACTGCATTGACATTCCCGCCCGGACAACGTATCCCTGTCATTCATCGCTGCAAAAAATGGGATGCAAAATGTTATCGTTGCAAATTTCGCAAGGCACGTTTCGTCTGAGTGATACCAAAACGCTTCAGCTGAATTCGTTGACGTTAAACGCAGGTGATAGCTGGGCGTTTGTGGGGTCTAACGGCAGCGGAAAATCCGCACTGGCGCGTGCGCTCGCCGGAGAATTGCCGTTACTAAAAGGCGAACGCCACAGCCAGTTCACGCGTATAACCCGTCTCTCCTTTGAGCAGCTACAAAAGCTGGTCAGCGACGAATGGCAGCGTAACAACACCGATCTTCTGAGCCCAGGTGAAGACGATACCGGGCGCACCACCGCGGAAATTATTCAGGATGAGGTCAGCGACCCTGCTCGCTGTGCCGCCCTGGCGCAGCAGTTTGGTATTACCTCACTGCTCAGCAGACGTTTCAAATATCTTTCCACTGGCGAAACGCGGAAAACTCTGCTCTGTCAGGCACTGATGTCTGAACCCGATTTACTGATCCTTGATGAACCGTTTGACGGGCTGGATGTGGCTTCACGTCACCAGTTGGCAGAGCTGCTCGCAGCGTTACATCAGGCCGGTTTTACGTTAGTGCTGGTGCTAAACCGCTTTGATGAGATCCCCGATTTTGTGCAATATGCTGGCGTACTCGCCGATTGCACATTGACAGAAACCGGTGAAAAAACGGGTCTTCTGCAACAAGCGTTAATCGCCCAACTTGCGCATAGTGAACGGCTTGATGGTATTACCCTCCCCGAACCGGATGCACCTTCCGTACGCCGCATATTGTCTGAGAACGAACCGCGGATTATGCTCAACGACGGGGTCGTTTCCTATAACGATCGCCCTATTCTTCATCATCTGAGCTGGCGGGTAAACCCAGGGGAACACTGGCAGATTGTCGGTCCCAACGGGGCGGGAAAATCAACGCTACTCAGTTTAATTACCGGCGATCATCCGCAGGGCTATAGCAATGATTTGACGCTGTTTGGCCGTCGTCGGGGGAGCGGCGAAACTATCTGGGATATTAAAAAGCACATTGGCTACGTCAGCAGCAGCCTGCATCTGGATTACCGGGTGAGCACCACGGTGCGTAACGTCATTCTCTCAGGCTACTTCGATTCAATCGGTATTTATCAGGCCGTATCAGACAGACAACACAAGCTGGTGCAACAGTGGCTGGATATTCTGGGAATGGATAAGCGCACTGCTGACGCCCCTTTCCACAGCCTTTCCTGGGGGCAGCAGCGCCTGGCGCTGATCGTCCGCGCGTTAGTGAAACACCCTACGCTATTGATCCTTGATGAACCCTTGCAAGGTCTGGACCCGCTAAACCGCCAGTTGATCCGCCGCTTCGTTGATGTTCTGATCGGTGAAGGCGAAACCCAATTGCTGTTTGTTTCTCACCATGCTGAAGATGCACCCGCCTGCATTACCCACCGACTGGAGTTCGTACCAGAAAACGATATCTACACCTATCGGCAATCATCCCTGCGTTAGTTTTCATACCTGGGCGCGTTAATGCGCCCTTTTTTAGGCCTGATTTTTCAGATAAAATCTGCAATCATTAAATAACATAATGATTTAAAATCAAAAAATACAGTTCAGGTGTTAAGAACCCGCATGTGTAAACGATTCCACTAATTTATTCCATGTCACACTTTTCACAACTTTGTTATGCTATCTTCATTACATGATATAGGCATAACGGAGCGAATTATGAGAGTATTGGTTACAGGTGGTAGCGGTTACATTGGGAGCCACACTTGTGTGCAGTTGCTTAAGAATGGCCACGACGTCGTGATCCTTGATAACCTCTGCAACAGTAAGCGCAGCGTACTGCCCGTTATTGAGCGTTTAGGTGGAAAACATCCGACCTTCGTCGAAGGTGATATCCGTAACGAAGCGCTGATCACCGAAATCCTGCACGATCATGCCATCGATACGGTCATCCACTTTGCTGGTCTGAAGGCCGTCGGCGAATCCGTTGCTAAGCCGCTGGAGTACTATGACAACAACGTCAACGGCACTCTGCGTCTGGTCAATGCGATGCGCGCCGCCAACGTGAAAAACTTCATATTCAGCTCCTCCGCCACAGTCTATGGCGATCAGCCGCAAATTCCTTACGTTGAAAGCTTCCCGACTGGCACACCACAAAGTCCATACGGAAAAAGTAAGCTGATGGTCGAGCAGATCCTGACCGATCTGCAAAAAGCACAACCTGAGTGGAGCATTGCGTTGCTACGCTATTTCAATCCGGTTGGCGCACATCCATCAGGGGACATGGGCGAAGACCCGCAAGGCATCCCTAACAATCTGATGCCTTACATCGCGCAGGTTGCCGTGGGCCGCCGTGAGTCTCTGGCCATTTTTGGTAATGACTACCCTACCGTAGACGGTACCGGCGTTCGCGATTACATCCACGTGATGGATCTTGCCGACGGTCACGTTGTCGCCATGGAAAAACTGGCAGGCAAGCAAGGGGTACATATTTACAACCTTGGCGCTGGCGTTGGTAGCAGCGTACTGGATGTGGTAAACGCCTTCAGCAAAGCCTGCGGTAAACCAGTGAACTATCATTTTGCTCCGCGCCGCGACGGCGATCTGCCTGCCTACTGGGCTGATGCCAGCAAAGCAGACCGCGAACTTAACTGGCGCGTGACGCGTACACTGGATGAAATGGCACAAGATACCTGGCACTGGCAATCACGCCATCCACAGGGATATTCGGATTAAGGACACGTCATGACGCAATTCAACCCTGTCGATCATCCACACCGCCGATTTAACCCGCTCACCGGGCAGTGGATCCTCGTTTCGCCGCATCGTGCAAAACGTCCCTGGCAAGGGGCGCAGGAAACGCCAGCTAAACAGGTTCTGCCCGCGCATGATCCGGACTGCTTCCTGTGTGCAGGCAATACACGCGTTACCGGCGATAAAAACCCCGATTACACGGGAACCTACGTTTTTACCAACGATTTTGCCGCGCTGATGTCTGATACCCCGGATGCTCCCGACAGCCATGATCCATTAATGCGTTGCCAGAGCGCACGCGGTACCAGCCGCGTGATCTGCTTCTCGCCCGATCACAGCAAAACACTGCCAGAGCTCAGCGTACCCGCGCTGACCGAAATCGTGAAAACGTGGCAGGAACAAACCGCAGATTTAGGGAAAACCTATCCCTGGGTGCAGGTATTTGAAAACAAAGGTGCGGCGATGGGATGTTCAAACCCGCACCCGCACGGACAGATTTGGGCCAACAGTTTCCTGCCCAACGAAGCCGAACGTGAAGACCGTCTGCAAAAAGCGTACTTTGCCGAGCAGGGCACGCCAATGCTGCTGGATTATGTCCGGCGTGAACAGGCAGACGGCAGCCGTACGGTAGTAGAAACCGAACACTGGCTGGCAGTAGTGCCCTATTGGGCGGCATGGCCATTCGAAACACTGCTGCTGCCAAAAGCACATGTCCTGCGAATTACCGATTTGACCGACGAACAGCGAACTGACCTGGCGCTGGCGTTGAAAAAACTGACCAGTCGTTATGACAACCTGTTCCAGTGCTCTTTCCCCTACTCTATGGGCTGGCACGGCGCACCGTTTAACGGCGAAGAGAATGACCACTGGCAGTTGCACGCACACTTTTATCCACCGCTGCTGCGTTCCGCGACCGTACGTAAGTTTATGGTTGGTTACGAAATGCTGGCGGAGACCCAACGCGATCTGACAGCAGAACAAGCGGCAGACCGTCTGCGTGCGGTCAGCGACACCCATTTTCGCGAATCCGGAGTTTAAATAATGAGTCTGAAAGAAAAAACACAATCTCTGTTTGCTGAATCGTTTGGCTACCCTGCCACCCATACTATTCAGGCACCCGGTCGTGTAAACCTGATCGGCGAACACACTGATTATAATGACGGCTTCGTCCTGCCGTGCGCCATCGACTATCAAACGGTTATCAGCTGTGCCCCCCGCGATGATCGCACCGTTCGTGTGATTGCGGCGGATTACGACAATCAGATAGATGAATTCTCTCTTGATGCGCCGATTATCGCCCACGAAACCCAGCAGTGGTCAAACTACGTGCGCGGCGTCGTGAAGCATCTACAAAAGCGCAATAACGCCTTTGGCGGCGCGGATCTGGTGATCAGCGGCAATGTGCCGCAAGGTGCGGGCTTAAGCTCTTCCGCCTCGCTGGAAGTCGCCGTTGGTACGGTGTTCCAGCAGCTCTATCATCTGCCGCTCGACGGCGCGCAGATTGCCCTGAACGGTCAGGAAGCGGAAAACCAGTTTGTCGGCTGCAACTGCGGCATTATGGACCAACTCATCTCTGCACTGGGCAAGAAAGACCATGCGCTACTGATCGACTGCCGTACGCTGGGCACCAAAGCTGTTTCCATGCCGGAAGGTGTGGCGGTAGTGATCATCAACAGCAACTTTAAACGTACACTGGTTGGCAGTGAGTACAACACCCGTCGCGAACAGTGTGAAACTGGTGCGCGCTTCTTCCAACAACCCGCGCTGCGTGATGTCAGCCTTGAGGCCTTTAACGCGGTCGCACATGAACTGGATCCCATCGTTGCCAAACGTGTTCGCCATGTGATCACAGAAAATGCCCGCACGGTTGAAGCCGCAGCGGCTCTGGAGAAAGGCGATCTGCAACGTATGGGTCAGCTGATGGCTGAATCTCACGTTTCAATGCGCGATGACTTCGAAATCACCGTGCCACAAATTGATACGCTGGTCGAGATTGTTAAAGCAACTATCGGCGATAAAGGCGGTGTACGTATGACCGGTGGCGGCTTCGGCGGCTGCATCGTGGCGTTGATCCCACAAGATTTGGTTCCTGCCGTACAGCAGGCTGTCGCTGAACAATACGAAGCGAAAACCGGTATCAAGGAAACCTTTTACGTCTGCAAACCTTCACAAGGAGCCGGACAGTGCTAAACGAAATTCCCGTAATGGCGCCCGACGGCCAACCGTTTCGCCTGCTCACCCTGCGTAATGACGCGGGGATGGTAGTCACGCTGATGGACTGGGGCGCGACGCTGCTTTCTGCCCGTATCCCGCTTAGCGATGGTAGCGTGCGAGAAGCATTACTCGGCTGCGCCAGCCCGGAGCAATACCCACAACAGGCCGCATTTTTAGGCGCATCCATCGGCCGCTATGCTAACCGTATCGCAGACAGCCGTTATACCTATGCCGGTGAAACCGTTGCGTTACTGCCAAGCCAGGGTGACAACCAGTTGCATGGTGGGCCGGACGGTTTCGATAAACGCCGCTGGCAGATAGTGGATCAAAATGATCGTCAGGTGCTGTTTGCCTTAACCTCTGACGATGGCGACCAGGGTTTTCCGGGTCACCTCTGCGCCACCGCGCAATATCGCCTGACCGATGATAACCGTATTTCGATTACCTACCGTGCGACGGTGGATAAGCCCTGCCCGGTAAATTTGACGAATCACGTTTATTTCAATCTTGACGGCGACAAAACGGATATCCGTCAGCATACGTTGCAGATTCTGGCCGATACGTACCTGCCGGTTGATGAAATGGGTATCCCGCATGACGGACTGAAACCCGTGGCTGGCACCTCGTTCGATTTCCGGGCACCTAAACGCATCGACAGCGAATTTCTGGCCGATGACGATCAGCGCAAGGTGAAAGGTTACGACCACGCTTTCTTGTTGCAGGCGCAAGGCGATGCCCGCAAACCGGTCGCTATAGTTTGGTCCCAGGATGAAAAACTGCAAATGGAGGTATACACCTCTGCCCCGGCATTGCAGTTCTATTCCGGTAACTTCCTCGGCGGCACGCCCTCCCGTGGACCTGAAGTCTATGCCGACTGGCAAGGACTGGCGCTGGAAAGTGAATTTCTGCCTGACAGCCCAAATCATCCAGAATGGCCGCAACCAGATTGCTTTCTGCGACCGGGTGAAGAGTACACCAGCCTGACCGAATACCGGTTTATTCCTGCCTGACAGTTTACCGTGACGAGCTGATACCCGGCTCGTCATTTATTCCCTCTCGGGATCCGCTCAAAACCACGCCACTCAAAGACAAAATCGCAACCTTGAGTTCACAAGAACCTTACACTGCGCCGCTATTTTCGCTATGGTTATGCGTAAGCATTGCCGCTGGTGCATTACGGCAATATAATGATAATTATTATCATTCAATATGATTCATAGGAGTGAGTGTATGGCTGTAACTAAGCTGGTTCTGGTACGTCACGGTGAAAGTCAGTGGAACAACGAAAACCGTTTTACCGGTTGGTATGATGTTGACCTGTCTGAGAAAGGCGTGGGCGAAGCAAAGGCGGCAGGTAAACTGCTGAAAGAGGAAGGCTACAGCTTCGATTTTGCTTATACCTCTGTGCTGAAACGTGCCATCCACACCCTGTGGAATGTCCTGGACGAACTGGATCAGGCCTGGCTGCCCGTTGAGAAATCCTGGAAACTGAACGAACGTCATTACGGTGCGCTACAGGGGCTGAACAAAGCCGAAACCGCTGAGAAATATGGTGACGAGCAGGTTAAGCAATGGCGTCGTGGTTTTGCGGTAACCCCGCCGGAACTGACTAAAGATGACGAGCGCTATCCGGGTCACGATCCGCGTTATGCCAAACTGACGGACAAAGAACTTCCGGTCACCGAAAGCCTGGCGCTGACTATCGATCGCGTTATCCCTTACTGGAATGAAACCATTCTGCCGCGCATGAAAAGCGGTGAGCGCGTCATTATTGCCGCTCACGGTAACTCCCTGCGTGCGCTGGTGAAATACCTGGATAATATGGGTGAAGATGAAATTCTTGAACTGAACATCCCGACGGGTGTACCGCTGGTGTATGAGTTCGACGAAAACTTCAAGCCGCTCAAACATTACTATCTGGGTAACGCTGACGAGATCGCAGCAAAAGCCGCAGCGGTAGCCAACCAGGGTAAAGCGAAGTAATTTTCGCGGCTGGGTCAATAAAAAAGCGTGGAATTTTCCACGCTTTTTTGTTTCGCCACGGTCGGGACCACATCAAATGTAGGCCGGATAAGGCATCGCCCTCACCCGCGACGTGATTTTACCGCATCCGCCAGCTGGCGCAGCACAGCATCGGTATCTTCCCAACCAATGCAGGCATCAGTGATGCTCTTACCGTAAGTCAGCGGTTCACCGCTATCCGGGTTCTGATTACCTTCGACCAGATGGCTTTCGATCATCACACCAATAATGGCTTTCTCGCCGCCGGCAACCTGTCCACAAACATCGCTGGCTACATCCATCTGCTTTTTGAACTGCTTGCTGGAGTTGGCATGGCTAAAGTCGATCATCACCTGCGCAGACAAACCCGCTTTGACCAGACCTTCTTTTACGTCTGCGACGTGCTGAGCGCTGTAGTTTGGCTCTTTGCCACCACGCAGAATGATATGACAATCGCCGTTACCACTGGTATTCACAATGGCGGAGTGACCCCATTTGGTCACGGACAGGAAGCAGTGTGGTGCGCCTGCGGCGTTAATGGCATCAATGGCAACTTTGATGGTGCCATCGGTACCGTTTTTAAAACCAACCGGACAGGAAAGACCTGACGCCAGCTCACGGTGCACCTGAGACTCAGTGGTACGCGCGCCAATTGCGCCCCAGCTCATCAGATCCGCAAGATATTGCGGGGTGATCATATCCAGAAACTCACCCGCAGCCGGCAATCCGCTGTCGTTGATATCCAGCAGCAATTTACGTGCGATGCGCAGGCCATCGTTGATCTGGAAGCTGTTGTCCATATGTGGATCGTTGATAAGCCCTTTCCAGCCGACGGTGGTACGCGGTTTTTCAAAGTAAACGCGCATGACGATTTCAAGCTCGCCTTTCAACTCTTCGCGCAGCGCCAGAAGACGTGCGGCATACTCTTTAGCGGCAGCCGGATCATGAATTGAGCACGGTCCAATAACAACCAACAGGCGATCGTCATTCCCTTTCAGAATTTTATGAATCGCTTTACGGGCATGCGCAACCGTATTTGCGGCATTTTCAGTAGCGGGGAATTTTTCCAGCAGTGCAACCGGGGGTAATAACTCGTTGATCTCTTTAATGCGTAAATCGTCGTTCTGATAATTCATGATTATTCCAGCGTAGCCATACTTATATAAATGAATGCAATCCCCCCAATCTATATCTTCAGTCATAAAGTGTAAACGGGGTTTTACAGTACGAACCGTGTTATCCCGGGATTAAGCAAAAAAACGCAAGAATGTAGCGAATAGTGATATCCAGACCGCAAATCCCAACTGTAATTGCGGCTTTTATTATTATTTTCAAAATTCTGTGCTGACTATCGATACACATCGTGGATCTTTACCCACTGTACGGTAAGGCAACGCCCACTATTTACGTGGCTGATAAAGGGAGAATAGAAGCTCTCCTTTTTAATTTTATCCCCCCAAAAACGGTATGATGTCATACAGTAAAGGTGAGAATAACAAAGGGATGGCACAATGGCGCACTCACATACTCATACTTCCCCCGACCAGCCAAAAGATAATAACGCCCGTCGACTGCTGTTCGCCTTTTGCATTACAGCGGGATTCATGCTGGTCGAAGTGGTGGGAGGGATACTTTCAGGCTCGCTGGCGCTGCTGGCGGATGCCGGACATATGCTCACCGACGCCGCAGCGCTGCTTTTTGCTCTGCTGGCCGTACAATTTTCCCGTCGACCGCCGACCATCCGACACACTTTCGGCTGGCTGAGGCTCACGACGCTGGCCGCATTTGTTAACGCTATTGCGTTGGTGGTGATCACGATTTTAATCGTCTGGGAAGCGATTGAGCGCTTCCATACGCCCCGTCCGGTCGCCGGCGGGATGATGATGGTTATCGCTGTTGCGGGTTTACTGGCTAACGTCCTCGCCTTCTGGGTTTTACATCGCGGCAGTGAAGAGAAAAACCTCAACGTTCGTGCTGCAGCACTGCATGTTATGGGCGATTTACTGGGCTCGGTCGGCGCGATCATTGCGGCACTGATCATTATCTGGACGGGCTGGACCCCTGCAGACCCTATTCTCTCTATTCTGGTTTCTGTTCTGGTGTTGCGTAGCGCCTGGCGCTTACTGAAAGACAGTGTGAATGAATTACTCGAGGGCGCGCCCCATGCGCTGGATATCACCGCTCTACAGCGACATCTCAGCCGGGATATCCCCGAAGTTCGCAATGTACACCATGTTCACGTCTGGATGGTGGGTGAAAAACCGGTTATGACGCTGCATGTTCAGGTCGTCCCGCCGCACGATCACGATGCGTTGCTGGAACGCATTCAGCACTTTCTTATTCATCACTATCAGATTGAACACGCGACGATTCAGATGGAATATCAGCCGTGCAATGGACCGGACTGTCACCTGTATGAGGGACTGTCCGGCCATTCACATCACCATCACTAATGGGAAAACGCGCGTGAACCCCGTTCGCGCGCGCTGTTAATCCACATCCTGCTGCCGTTCAACGCGATCACAGTCAGAATCATGTATTCCAGCGACATGGCATACACCCCTTGCAGGGCAAAGATCACGACGCTGATGATGTTAATGAGCACCCACAATAGCCAGTTCTCGACGTATTTGCGCGTCATCAGGATCATCGCCACAATCGATAGCACCATCATGCAGGAATCCCAAAACGGGAACGCATCCGGTTGCAATTCAGGTAATGCGACCTGTAATCCCAGTCCTTGCATGATAGTCACCGCAATACGGGTGAGAAACGCAAACACCGGATCGATGTACACCGTCATCAGACCAATTGCCACCACACAAGCCGCCAGCCAGCCCAACGCTTTTGGCAACGGCAGCCAGCGAATTTTAAGTTCAGCCTCATGCTGGCTGGTTTGCCGGGACCAGGCGTACCAGCCATAGATATTGGCGGCAAAAAAGAACACCTGCAGCAACAAGCTGGCGTAAAGTTGGATCTGAAAGAAGATAATCGCAAACAGCGTGACGTTTATCAGACCAAAGAAGTAATTACTGATTTTCTCCATACTGGCGAGGCCAATACACAGTAACCCGGCGATAGTCCCCACCGCTTCAATCCACGACAGATCGTACCCGCCTGCACCGATTGGAATATGTACCAGAATGTTCTGCGTGCTAAAAAAATCCATCTTTTCCCCCAGAGCGAAACGCCGTAATTAAGCTCGTAGTGTAGCCGCAAATTCCAGCATGCGGTTTAACGGCAGCAATGCGCCTTCTCGCAGCGCGGCATCAACATGTATCTCATGAGCCACACCACCCTGCTCAAGTCCCTCAGCAATCGCTTTAAGGCCGTTCATTGCCATCCACGGACAGTGCGCACAGCTACGACACGTTGCACCTTCACCCGCTGTCGGGGCTTCAAGCAGCTCTTTATCCGGAACAGCTTGCTGCATTTTGTAAAAAATACCCCGATCGGTCGCCACAATCAGTTGCTTGTGCGGTAACGATTTAGCGGCGCTGATTAGCTGGCTGGTTGATCCCACCGCATCAGCCATATCAACGATAGACTGGGGAGATTCAGGGTGCACAAGTACGGCAGCGTCAGGATACAGCCCTTTCATGCGTGTTAATGCCTGGGTTTTAAATTCATCATGAACGATACAGGCACCCTGCCAGCAGAGAACATCCGCCCCGGTCTGTTTTTGTACGTAATTACCCAGGTGCTTGTCAGGAGCCCAAATGATTTTTTCCCCCAAGCTATCAAGGTGTTCAATCAGTTCGACGGCAATACTGGACGTCACGACCCAGTCCGCACGTGCTTTAACGGCGGCTGAAGTGTTGGCGTAAACCACGACAGTGCGATCCGGATGCGCATCGCAAAATGCGCTAAACGACTCAATCGGGCACCCCAGATCTAGTGAGCATTCAGCCTGTAAGGTTGGCATCAGTATGGTTTTTTCCGGGCTCAGAATTTTGGCTGTTTCGCCCATAAACCGGACTCCCGCAACCAGCAACGTAGAGGCCGGATGTTTTGATCCGAACCGCGCCATCTCCAGCGAGTCAGAGATACAGCCTCCGGTTTCTTCGGCCAACTGCTGTATTTCAGGATCGGTGTAATAGTGCGCAACCATGACGGCATCACGCTCTTTCAGCAGACGTTTAATTTTCTCTCGATAAAATTGCTTTTCATCCACACTCAACGGCGCAGGTTTTGGCGGAAACGGGTAGATTGCTGCTTCAGGATCAAACATCACGCTCATCTTGCTTTCTCGTTTTACTGGCTTAACGAAATAACCGAGTAGAAGCGTGACATACGCTATATTCGGTTAGAATTGTTTTGTATGCTAAACAAGATAGCGGATTGGTGTCGAAAAGTCACAAGAATTGCGAGTGATGAATGCCGGATGGCGACTGGCGTCTTATCCGGCCTACATGAGTCGTGCCGTCAGTAGGCCTGATAAGCGAAGCGCATCAGGCAAGCAGATTCGAATCTTATAAATCGCAGATAGCAAAAAGGCGCCGCCAGCGCCCTCTTTTACACTGGTGGGGCGTGCAGGATGACTCGCTTCGCTCGCCCTCCGGGCCGTCGCCGTAAACGGCTCCGTTGTCTCACTACGTTCGACCCGAACCTGCTGCAGGTTCGAATCGTTAATTCTGTGCATAGCAAAAAGGCGCCTTTAGGGCGCCTTTTTACACTGGTGGGGCGTGCAGGATTCGAACCTGCGACCAATTGATTAAAAGTCAACTGCTCTACCAACTGAGCTAACGCCCCCATATGGGGTTTACTGCTTCAATTATTCAGGATGGTGGGTCGTGCAGGATTCGAACCTGCGACCAATTGATTAAAAGTCAACTGCTCTACCAACTGAGCTAACGACCCGCTCGGATGTCACCTGAAAAATTTTTTACTCGACACCAATATAAGAATTGGTGGGGCGTGCAGGATGACTCGACTTCGTCTCGCCCTAGCGGGCCGTTGCTAAAGCAACGTTATCCTTCACGTTTAACATCTGAGTACGATGTTAAAGTTGGTGGGGCGTGCAGGATTCGAACCTGCGACCAATTGATTAAAAGTCAACTGCTCTACCAACTGAGCTAACGCCCCGAGTGGTGGGTGATGACGGGATCGAACCGCCGACCCCCTCCTTGTAAGGGAGGTGCTCTCCCAGCTGAGCTAATCACCCGTTACTGCGCTGGATACTGCATTAAGTGGTGGGTCGTGCAGGATTCGAACCTGCGACCAATTGATTAAAAGTCAACTGCTCTACCAACTGAGCTAACGACCCACTTTTGCGCTGCTTTTGGTTTGTTTGATATCCCTTGGCAACGGCGGCATATATTACTGATTTCAGATTTTAGCGCAACAAAAATTTCGATGTAAATAACTCAACTGCTTAGGAATCACACGACGCGACCAGAAATAACACGATTTCTGGTCGCATGGTGTGCATTACATCGCGCCAAGACGTTTTTGCGCTTGTTTCGCGCCATCAGTACCAGGGTATTTAGTGATAACCTGCTGATAAACGGCTTTCGCTTTTGCTGTGTCACCTTTGTCCTGCATGATGACGCCGACTTTATACATCGCGTCTGCAGCCTTCGGTGATTTTGGGAAGTTTTTAACTACGGATGCAAAATAGAACGCTGCATCATCTTTTTTACCCTTGTTGTAATTCAACTGACCGAGCCAGTAATTCGCATTTGGCAGGTAAGTAGAATCCGGGTACTTTTTGATGAAGTTCTGAAATGCAACGATCGCATCATCCTGACGGGATTTATCCTGCACCAGAGCGATTGCCGCATTGTAATCAGTATTCGCATCGCCAGTTTGCGCCGGAGCGCCTGACGAGGCTGCAGCACCCGCATCGGGTGCTGGGGTTGCCGCCCCACTCTGATCACCAGCCGCAGATTGCGCCGCAGGCGCGCTACCGCTGCCGAGATTATTCATCTGCAGCAATATCTGTTTTTGGCGTTCAACAACCTGATTCAGCTGGTACTGACTTTCCTGAATTTGACCACGCAGGGCATCAATATCGGACTGATTATCGGAGAGTTGTTGCTGGAGTTGGGTTAAAAGCTGACTGTGAGCGTTAGAAATACGCTCGAGTTGAGTGACGCGGTCTTCGACCGAGCCAGAGCCGACACTACTGATTGGCGCCTGAGCAAAAGCGGCCCAGGGGGCCGCTATGCCAACCAGTAACGACAGACTCAACAGGTGATGTCTGAAGTTACTGCTCATGCAATTCTCTTAGTAAACCAGTACGGCGCGACGGTTTTTGGCGTAAGCCGCTTCGTCATGACCCAGTACTGCAGGTTTTTCTTTACCGTAAGAAACGATGGAGATCTGGTCCGCAGAAACGCCTTTACCCTGCAGGTACATCTTAACGGCGTTAGCACGACGTTCACCCAGGGAGATGTTGTACTCAGGAGTACCACGTTCGTCCGCATGACCTTCTACGGTGACTTTGTAAGACGGGTTGCTACGCAGGAAGTTAGCGTGCGCATCCAGCATTGCAGCGAAGTCAGAACGGATATCGTACTTATCCAGATCGAAGTAAACGATGTTGTTCTGCTGCAGTTGTTGCATCTGCAGACGCGCTTGCTCTTCGGAGGACATGTTGCCGCTACCGTTTGCATCCATACCAGTGCCGGCACCCAGCATGCCTTCGCTGCCGTCATTGCTGGCGTTCTTGTTAGAAGAACATGCCGCAATAGCCATAACAGGCAGAGCAATCATCAGCCCTTTCAGCACTTTGTTCAGTTGCATTTCAATGATTCCTTTATTAATCAATTATTTATTATCACAGATACGGCGACCAGGCAGGGAATTTAACCTGTCCATCAGTTGCCGGAAGACGCGCTTTGAAACGCCCATCTGTAGAAACCAAATTCAGCACGGATCCCATCCCCTGAGAAGAGCTGTAGATTACCATAGTGCCGTTAGGTGCCAGACTTGGCGTTTCGTCCAGGAACGTTGACGACAGAACTTGTACGCCACCCGCTACCAGATCTTGTTTGGCAATGTGCTGCTGACCATTCGCCGAGCTTACCATTACCATAAACTTACCGTCGCTGCTGACATCAGCATCCTGGTTTTGCGAACCTTCCCAGGTAATACGCTGCGGAGCACCGCCGTTGACGTTAACTTTATACACCTGCGGACGACCGGCCTGGTCAGACGTAAAGGCCAGGTTTTGGCTGTCCGGGAACCAGGTAGGTTCCGTGTTGTTGCTACGACCATCAGTGACCTGACGGATCTGACCGGAACCGATGTCCATAACGTACAGGTTCAGGCTACCGGTTTTAGACAGGGCAAACGCCAGTTTGCTGCCATCCGGAGAAAACGCAGGTGCACCGTTGTGACGCGGGAACGAAGCAACCTGACGCACTGCGCCGTTGGACAACGTCTGAATAACCAGCGCTGAACGACCACTTTCGAAGGTAACGTAGGCCAGTTTAGAACCGTCCGGAGACCACGCCGGAGACATCAACGGCTGCGGAGAGCGGTGAACGACAAACTGGTTGTAACCATCGTAGTCAGACACACGTAATTCGTACGGGAACTGACCACCGTTCGTCTGAACAACATACGCGATACGGGTACGGAATGCGCCCTTAATACCGGTCAGTTTTTCAAATACTTCGTCACTTGCAGTATGCCCCGCATAACGCAGCCACTGCTTGTTCACTTTATAGGTGTTCTGTGCCAGTACGGTACCTGGTGCGCCACCGGTATCAACCAGTTGATATGCAACGCTATAGGAACCATCCGGGTTTGGCGTAACCTGGCCTACCACGACGGCATCAATACCCAGAGCGGACCATGCAGCAGGCTGAACTTCAGCTGCAGTCCCCGGCTGCTGAGGCAGACGAGATCTGTCTAGTGGGTTAAATTTACCGCTGTTACGCAGGTCAGCACCTACGATACCACCGATATCTTCAGGTGCAGCGCCCGGCCCTGCCCACTGGAACGGGACAACGCCAATCGGGCGTGCCGAGTCTACCCCTTGGGTGATCTCGATACGTACTTCTGCATGCAGCACTGCTGCCCACAGCATCAGAAAACCAAATGCTACTCGTAATGCCTGCTTCATCATATCTCCCTTATCTGGACGGAACGCCCACGATAATTTAGCAGAATGTTAACAAACTCAAATACACAAAACTACCAGTTAAACTATGCTCTATTGCGGAATAAATTTCACAACAAGCTGATTATTTTTAACTGCATTATAGACCGCATCATTTGGAGGCTTAGGTAAGCTAGCTAGTCTTGCCGCAGTCTTAGCTGCCGAACATAAAGCCTCGTCCCCCCCTTCAGATGTGATACCAATCAGCGAGCCATCAGGATTTAAATTCAATCTAAGAACACACTGCTTTCCGATGTATGACTTATAGTCATGGAAATTCCTAGATATTGCCCCCGTAATTTGGCTTGCATACCCATTAAGTTCCGCGCCAGTTGCCGCCCCAGCTGCAGAGGAGTTGCCTGAATTAGAACCACTCCCTTTTGACGGGTTCCCCGATTTCGGCGCATTCTTACCGGAGCTTAAGTCACCTAATAAGTCGTCAACCCCCGAAGCGGCAGCCGCTTTTTCGGCGGCGGCTTTTTTCGCGGCGGCGGCTTTATCGGCTGCTGCTTTCTTATCGGCAGCGGCTTTCTCTGCAGCAGCTTTTTTATCTGCAGCGGCTTTTTCGGCGGCGGCTTTCTTCTCTGCAGCCGCTTTTTCAGCAGCGGCAGCTTTCGCGGCAGCCGCTTTTTCGGCAGCAGCAGCGGCTTTCTCAGCGGCAGCTTTTTCAGCCGCAGCTTGTTTAGCGGCTTCAGCCTGCGCTTTCTTCGCGGCGTCTGCGGCGGCCTTGGCAGCCTGCGCCTCAGCAACCTTCTTAGCATCGGCAGCCGCTTTTGCAGCTTCAGCTTCAGCTTTTTTCTGGGCATCAGCAGCGGCTTTCTTCGCAGCATCTGCCGCTTGTTTCGCCTGAGCATCTGCTTTGGCTTTCGCGTCTGCTGCAGCCTTCGCCGCAGCTTCTTCAGCCTGCTTCTGTTGCTCCTGTGCTTTCGCCGCAGCGGCTTCAGCCTGTTTCTGCTGTTCCGCCTGCTCGCGCACTTTTTCCTGCGCCGCTAAACGTTCTTTCTCCAGCTGTTTCAGACGCTCTTGCTCTGCCGCCTGCTTCTCACGAAGCTCCTCGGCCTGCTGCTGCGCCTGTTTCTCACGCTGTTCTTCTGCACGTTTCGCACTTGCCTGCTGTTGCTGCTGCCTGTCGTACTGTTGAACAACAGCACCAGGATCGACCATAACGGCGTCGATGGACGAGCCACCACCACCGCCGGCTGAAGCATCAATGTGCTCATCGAACGAACTCCAGATCAGTGCCGCAAATAAAATGACATGCAGCACCGCTGAAATAATTATCGCCCTTTTGAGCTTGTCGTTTTGTTCGGTTGCCTTTGACACTCTCGGTTCCCAAAAAACTGTTCGCCTGTTACGCGCTATCTTTCAAGCCAGGAATACGCAGACATCAGATTGGCTGCGTCATTAAGCCAACCGATTTCACGCCTGCACTGTGTAACAAGTTCAGCGCTTTAATTATTTCATCATAAGGCACGTCTTTCGCACCACCGATTAAAAAGACCGTTTTCGGGTTGGCCTGCAGGCGGCTCTTCGCTTCCGCAATAACCTGCTCTGGTGGTAGTTGATCCATCCTGTCTTTTTCAACCACCACGCTGTATTGTCCAACACCGGAAACTTCAATAATGACCGGAGGTTCGTCGTTGCTACTAACGGCTTGCGACTCAGTCGCATCCGGCAGGTCGACTTCCACGCTCTGTGTAATGATTGGCGCTGTTGCCATAAAGATCAGCAACAAAACCAGCAGTACGTCGAGCAACGGTACAATATTGATTTCGGACTTGAGTTCGCGACGACCTCGTCCACGCGTTCTGGCCATGGTTTACCCCTTGTTGCTCTCGCTAACGGTAAACGCCTGGCGGTGCAGAATCGCGGTGAACTCTTCCATAAAGTTGTCGTAATTCAGTTCCAGCTTGTTCACGCGCTGATTCAGTCGGTTGTAAGCCATAACCGCCGGGATTGCCGCAAACAAGCCAATGGCTGTTGCAATCAACGCTTCCGCGATACCCGGTGCAACCATTTGCAGGGTTGCCTGTTTTACCGCGCCCAGCGCGATAAATGCGTGCATGATCCCCCAAACGGTACCGAACAGACCAATGTATGGGCTGATGGAGCCGACGGTTCCCAGGAACGGAATATGCGTTTCCAGCGTTTCCAGTTCGCGGTTCATAGAGATACGCATCGCACGGGATGCCCCCTCAACAACCGCTTCCGGCGCGTGGCTATTTGCCCGATGCAGGCGCGCAAATTCTTTGAATCCACTGTAGAAAATTTGTTCCGAACCGGCCAGATTATCCCGGCGCCCTTGGCTTTCCTGGTACAAACGCGATAATTCGATACCAGACCAAAACTTATCTTCAAACGCTTCTGCTTCACGTGAGGCGGCATTCAAAATACGGGTCCGCTGGATGATAATGGCCCAGGATGCGATTGAGAAACCAATCAAAATCAACATGATAAGTTTAACCAGAAGGCTTGCCTTCAGGAACAAATCAAGGATATTCATGTCAGTCACTGCTTAAACTCCGCGACAATAGACTTGGGAAGCGCACGAGGCTTCATTTTGAGTGGATCAACGCAAACAATCAGAACTTCGGCTTCATTCAGCACGACGTTCTCTGCGTTGACAATGCGTTGCGTGAAAACCAATGAGGTGCCACGCATTGACGTAATTTCGGTTTGGACTTCGAGCATATCGTCGAGCCGGGCTGGCGCAAAATATTCCAGGGTCATCTTGCGTACCACAAAGGCTACACGTTCTGCCAACAGCACCTGCTGACTGAAGTGATGATGACGCAGCATCTCTGTGCGTGCTCGCTCATAAAAAGCAACATAGCTGGCGTGGTAAACCACCCCACCGGCATCGGTGTCTTCATAATAGACACGAACCGGCCATCGAAATATATACTTATTCATTCTTACTGCCTCTTTGTTGGCTTCGTCCACTCACACCAGTCGCTTATTTTTGTAAACGCCTGGTGACTCGCGTTCTTGCCGCCGCGATGCATCAAGAATGTCGTTGTATATCGCGCTGTCTTCACTGTACATCCCGGTAGTGCTTTCAAACTTCGCTACTATACGCGCGGGAATGATGCTTTGGAATGGGGGAAAGTAAACGGAGAGTAAAAAATTATGGGCTTATGCAAGCCCATAAATATTTAAGGATGTTTCTTATTCAAAAGAAGAAGAAAATCAGACCAACAACGAGGACGATATCTGCGATCAGCGGGCAGAAGATGCCCTGCCAGTGCACCGCACGAGGACGAAATCCAACGCCATGAATGACGCCAGTGCAGACCGCCCACATCAGCAGGAAGCCATGCCAGATCTCAAGCTCACTGGTTTTGGCCGCGAAACGTGACGGATCCCAGAATATGCAACCAGCCAACACGATTGCCAGCACAAAGGAAAGCGCCCGCAAGGGGCGCTTATCCATCGCGTTGTATACCATCGCGATAATGTTGGTCATCAACTTTCTTCTTGTCCGGCTTTGCCTGATTCAACGTGCTCAAGCGCCAGTGCTGTGATTATCCCAAATGCACAGGCAAGAAGCGTTCCCAAAATCCATGCGAAATACCACATTTTTAGCTCCTTACTTAGTACAGAGAGTGGGTGTTGCTTTCAATATCTTCTTTTGTGATGCGACCGAACATCTTCCAGTAACACCAGCTGGTGTAGAGCAGAATAATCGGTACAAACACCGCCGCAACCCAGGTCATTAGGTTCAATGTTCTCTGGCTGGAGGTGGCATCCCACATGGTCAGACTTGCGTTCATCATGGTGCTGGACGGCATCACAAACGGGAACATTGCGATACCGGCAGTCAGGATGATGCAGGCTAACGTCAGTGAGGAGAAGATGAACGCCCAGGCCCCTTTCTCCATACGAGAAGTCAGAATGGTCAGCAGCGGCAGAACCACGCCCAACGCCGGAACCAGCCACAGGATAGGTGCATTGTTAAAGTTCACCATCCAGGCGCCCGCTTCACGCACCACTTCTTTGGTCATCGGGTTAGAGGCCGCGTGGTGATCCAGTGCGGAAGTCACAACATAACCATCAATCCCGTAAATAACCCAAACACCGGCCAGTGCGAAGCAAACCAGGGTCACCAGCGCCGCAACCTGTGAGGTGGTACGAGCACGCAGGTGTAGTTCACCTACGGTACGCATCTGCAGATAGGTTGCACCCTGAGTGATGATCATCCCTACGCTCACAATCCCTGCCAGCAGACCAAACGGATTCAGCAACTGGAAGAAGTTACCGGTGTAGTACAAACGCATGTACTCATCCATGTGGAACGGAACACCTTGCAGCAGGTTGCCAAACGCAACGCCGATAACCAGCGGCGGAACGAAGCTACCAATGAAGATGCCCCAGTCCCACATGTTGCGCCAGCGCATATCTTCAATCTTGGAGCGGTAATCGAAACCGACCGGACGGAAGAACAATGACGCCAGTACCAGGATCATCGCCACGTAGAAACCGGAGAACGCAGCAGCGTACACCATCGGCCATGCAGCGAACAATGCGCCACCCGCGGTGATAAGCCATACCTGGTTACCGTCCCAGTGCGGGGCGATGGAGTTAATCATAATTCGACGCTCGGTATCATTACGACCGAGGAAACGGGTGAGCATGCCCACCCCCATGTCGAAGCCATCAGTGACCGCAAAACCAATCAGCAGAATGCCAACCAGCAGCCACCAGATAAAACGCAATACTTCATAATCGATCATTTGACGACTCCTGTCTTAGCGTGCCGGCTGAGTAGTCACAGTAGACTGCTCGTAGTGATAACGACCGGTTTTCAGGCTACTCGGCCCAAGGCGTGCGAACTTGAACATCAGGTACAGTTCAGCCACCAGGAACAGGGTATACAGGCCGCAAATCAACAGCATCGAGAAGATGAGATCACCCGCAGTCAGCGAAGAGTTCGCCACGGCTGTCGGTAACACTTCACCTATCGCCCACGGTTGACGGCCATATTCTGCGACAAACCAGCCAGATTCAATGGCAATCCACGGCAGCGGAATAGCATACAGCGCTGTGCGCAGCAGCCATTTTTTCTCGCCGATACGATTACGAATCACGGTCCAGAAGGACACAGCAATGATAGCCAGCATCAGGATGCCGCACGCCACCATAATACGGAATGCGAAGTACAGCGGCGCAACACGAGGGATAGAGTCTTTCGTGGCTTGCTGGATTTGCGCTTCAGTCGCATCAGTCACTTTATCTGTATAACGTTTCAGCAGCAGACCATATCCCAGATCTTTCTTCATGCTGTTGAACTGGTCGCGAACAGCCTGATCGGTAGAGCCTGCGCGCAGTTCTTCCAGCAGCTGATACGCTTTCATCCCGTTACGGATACGCTCTTCGTGCTGCACCATCAGATCTTTCAGACCAATGACCGGTGTATCAACAGAGCGGGTAGCGATGATGCCCAACGCATAAGGAATTTGAATCGCAAAATGGTTTTCCTGCGCATCCTGGTCCGGAATACCGAACAGCGTAAAGGATGCCGGTGCAGGTTGGGTTTCCCACTCGGCTTCAATAGCAGCAAGTTTGGTTTTCTGCACGTCGCCCATTTCGTAACCAGATTCATCACCCAGAACGATAACAGACAGAATGGCAGCCATACCAAAGCTGGCAGCGATAGCAAAAGAACGTTTAGCAAACGCGAAGTCACGGCCGCGCAGCATATAGTAGGAGCTGATACCCAGAACGAACATCGCGCCACAAACATAACCAGAAGCCACAGTGTGAACAAATTTCACCTGAGCAACCGGGTTGAGCACCAGTTCAGAGAAGCTCAGCATCTCCATACGCATGGTTTCAAAGTTGAAATCCGCAGCGATTGGGTTTTGCATCCAGCCGTTCGCAACCAGAATCCACAGTGCGGACAGGTTAGAACCCAGCGCCACCAGCCAGGTGACACACATATGCTGGACTTTACCCAAACGGTCCCAGCCGAAGAAGAACAGACCTACAAAGGTGGATTCGAGGAAGAAGGCCATCAAACCTTCAATCGCCAGCGGCGCACCGAAAATATCCCCTACATAGTGGGAATAGTAAGACCAGTTAGTCCCGAACTGGAACTCCATGGTCAGACCGGTTGCCACACCCAGAGCGAAGTTGATACCAAACAACTTGCCCCAGAACTTGGTCATATCTTTATAAATCTGTTTGCCGGAAAGGACGTAGACCGTTTCCATGATGGCCAACAAGAACGCCATACCGAGCGTCAGTGGCACAAACAGGAAGTGGTACATCGCGGTCAAGGCAAACTGTAAGCGCGACAGTTCGACTATATCTAACATCATGACTCCTTGCTCATCGCATGAAGACTCCGAGAGTGAACCCCGTTAGAAAGGGTCACACGCATGCCCCAATACAAATTTATTTGCTTCCTTCCCCCGCTGCTCTTTCTTCTCATTTGAAGAAAGGACAATGATGAAAAGTTACAAACATGTTAATAAAACACTCAAATTGATCCCGCAATTATATTACGCCGTAAAATCCTTACAATAAACAGGTTTTTATCGAGGTAAATTTGCATTTTTCGATAG